>NZ_JBXWRZ010000001.1:0-212979 GCF_059613165.1 Ruegeria sp. BHSB172 | reverse complement strand
ATCGCTTCTATCGCGATCAAAAGGCCAAACCCGTCATTCTGGTGATCGTATCCATGGGCGTCATGTTCATCATGAACGGCTTGGTGCGGTTCATCATCGGCCCCGATGACCAGCGGTTTTCCGATGGCGCGCGATTCCTTATCTCCGCGCGGGATTTCAAGGCTCTGACCGGATTGAACGAGGGGCTTGCTATCAAAACCTCGCAAGGCCTTACCGTAATCGTGGCCGTTGTGGCCGTGGCACTGCTGTTCTGGTTCCTGAACAAGACCCGCACGGGCAAGTCGATGCGCGCCTATTCCGACAACGAGGATCTGGCCCTGCTGTCCGGCATCAACCCCGAACGCGTGGTGATGATCACCTGGATCATCGTCGCCGCGCTGGCAACCACGGCGGGCGTGTTGTACGGGCTGGACAAAAGCTTCAAGCCGTTCGTCTATTTCCAACTGCTGCTGCCGATCTTTGCCTCGGCCATCGTCGGCGGGCTGGGAAATCCGATCGGCGCCATCGCCGGTGGATTCATCATCGCCTTTTCCGAGGTGACCATCACCTATGCCTGGAAAAAGGTCCTGACCTATCTTCTGCCCGAAAACCTTGAGCCGTCGGGTTTGGTGCAGCTCTTGTCAACTGATTACAAATTCGCGGTCAGCTTCGTCATTCTGCTGATCGTGCTGCTGTTCAAGCCCACGGGCCTGTTCAAGGGGAAAGCGGTATGAGCGAAACGGTCAAGAACACCCTGCTGTTTGCACTGGTCGGCGGGCTGATCCTGCTGACCGGCTTCATGCAAAGCTGGAATACGGCGATCCTGATCGTGAACATGGGCCTGATTTCTGCGATCATGGCGATTGGGGTGAACCTGCAATGGGGCTTTGCCGGCCTGTTCAACGTCGGCGTCATGGGCTTTGTCGCTTTGGGCGGGCTGGCGGTGGTTCTGGTCTCGACCCCGCCGACGCCAGGAGCCTGGTCCGCCGGCGGGTACGGGATCGTGCTTGCGCTTCTGCTGGGGGCGGCCACCGTGGTTGCGGCGGTCATGGCGGCCAGAAAACTGCCCAAGGGACGCACTCAAACGCTTGCGATCATTGCGATCCTCGTCGTCGGGTTCTTCGTGTATCGCGCCGTGTTCGACCCCAGCGTCGCAGCCGTCGAGGCGATCGACCCCGCAGTGGCCGGCAATATCGGCGGTTTGAACCTTCCGGTGCTTCTGGCCTGGCCCGCCGGTGGCCTTCTGGCCGCCGGAGCCGCATGGCTGATCGGCAAGACGGCCCTTGGGCTGCGGTCGGATTACCTGGCCATTGCCACGCTGGGCATCGCTGAAATCATCATTGCCATTATGAAGAACGAGGACTGGCTGGCGCGCGGCGTCAAGAACGTTTATGGCATCCCGCGCCCCACCCCGTTCGTGGGCTATGAGATCGACCTGCAAAGCGATCCGTCCTTTGTCGAACGTGCCGCGGGTCTGGGCCTGGACCCGGTCACCGCATCGACGCTGTGGGTCAAGACCGGCTATGCCTTCCTGTTCCTCGTCGTGCTGCTGGTCCTGCTGTGGATGGCTCAGATGGCGCTCAAAAGCCCGTGGGGCCGCATGATGCGGGCCATCCGCGACAACGAGGTGGCGGCCGAGGCCATGGGCAAGGATGTCACCCGCCGCCATCTGCAGATTTTCGTGCTGGGCTCGGCCATCTGCGGCATTGCCGGGGCGATGATGACCACGTTGGACGGGCAGTTGACCCCCAGCGCCTATCAGCCGCTGCGGTTCACGTTCCTCGTCTGGGTGATGGTGATCGTCGGTGGATCGGGCAACAATTTCGGCTCGGTCCTTGGGGCGTTTCTGATCTGGTTCCTGTGGGTGCAGGTCGAACCGATCGGTTTGTGGTTGATGGATCTGATAACCGCCGGTATGCCGGACGGCAGCGCGCTCAAGACGCATCTTCTGGACAGTGCGGCCCATATGCGCCTGTTCACGATGGGCCTGATCCTGCTTATTGTTCTCAGATTCAGTCCAAGGGGCCTGATCCCCGAGAAATAGGCGCCAGCGCCTGCAAATTGCACAAGCCGCGCCGGCCTTCTGGCGCGGCTTGTTGATTCCGGGCTTGGAAATGAATAGGAAAATCAGGCGCGTCCGATCGTTCAGCCGCCGCCCGCACCACCAGCGGATACCAACCCAGACCTCTAGAGTATTGGAACACCATGACTTCCACGACCGTCAAATCAACCGTGCTGTTGGCCGGGCTGGCCGTTCTGGCCGGATGCATTCCATCGCCCCGCGACCTCGAAACAACCCCAGTCAAGGTTCAGACACCCAAGGGCGTCGTCACCTGTCAGCTGTACAGGCAGGACCGGGTCGACTGGGATCGTGCGATTGACTTTCCGGCAACCAAGATGAGCGTCCCCGAGGCGGATGCCTATTGCCAGCAGGAAGGCCAGCGCCGTCTGGGGCGCTGACATCACCACCTGGATTCAACGGTTTCGGAACAGGCCGCCCAGAATGCCGCGCACGATGCGGCGGCCTGTGGTTCCCTTCAGCTCCTTGATAACGGCCTCACCCAAGGCACTGGCGAAACTGTCCTGTTTTCGACCCCTTCGCGCGGATGATCGCCCGACACGGCTGCCGCTGTACCGCCGGGCCGAGGCATACTCGCGCTCGGCCGGGCTCTGAGGTTCCACCTCTTCTTCGTCTTCGGCGGCCTCGGCCTCCTTCGCGGCCTGCGCGGCGCGCGCTTTCAGGATCTCGAACGCTGATTTTCGATCCAGCAACGTGTCGTATTTTCCGGCCATGGGCGAGTCCGCCATGACCGCCTGGCGCTCGGCCGGGGTGATCGGCCCCAGCTGCGAACCGGGCGGGCGGATCAGGGTCCGCTGCACCATGCCGGGTACGCCCTTCTTCTCGAGCATCGAGGTCAGCGCCTCGCCCACACCCACTTCGCGGATCGCGGTTTCCGTATCGAACTCCGGGTTCTCGCGGTAGGTTTCCGCGGCCAGCCGCAGGTTCTTGCGATCGCGCGCGGTGAAGGCGCGCAGAGCATGCTGAACCCGGTTGCCCAACTGGCCCAGAATGTCCTCGGGGATGTCGGCGGGGTTCTGGGTGATGAAATACACCCCCACGCCCTTGGACCGGATCAGGCGCGCAACCTGCTCGACCTTGTCGATCAACACTTTGGGCGCGTCGTCGAACAGCAGATGCGCCTCGTCAAAGAAGAAGACCAGCTTGGGTTTCTCGGGGTCGCCGACCTCGGGCAGTTCTTCGAACAGTTCGCTCAGCAGCCACAGCAGAAAGGTCGCATACAGGCGTGGCGACCCCATCAGCTTGTCCGAGGCCAGGATGTTGACCATGCCCTGCCCGGTCGCATCGGTCCGCATCAAATCGGCCAGTTCCAGCGCCGGCTCGCCGAACAGGTTCGTGCCGCCCTGGTTCTCCAGCACCAACAACCGGCGCTGGATGGCGCCGATCGAGGCGGTAGACACGTTGCCGTACTGCAAAGACAGCTGCGCGCGGTTTTCCCCGATCCAGACCAGCAGAGCCTGCAGGTCTTTCAGGTCAAGCAGGGGCATCCCCTCTTCGTCGGCGACGCGAAAGGCGATGTTCAGGATGCCCTCCTGCGCCTCGCTCAGTTCCATCAGGCGCGACAGCAGAAGCGGCCCCATCTCGGAAACGGTGGTGCGCACCGGATGGCCCTGTTCGCCGAACAGGTCCCAGAACGTCACAGGACAGCGCTCATAGGCATAGTCCGAGAACCCGATCCGCGCCGCGCGATCCATGAAGGCCTGATGCAGCTTGTGATCGGGGCTTCCAGCCTTGGCTAGGCCAGACAGATCGCCCTTGACGTCGGACAAGAACACCGGGACCCCGGCCTTGGAAAAGCCTTCCGCCAGGATCTGAAGGGTCACGGTCTTGCCCGTCCCCGTCGCACCCGCGATCAAGCCGTGCCGGTTGGCATATTTCAGGCGCAGGCCTTGCGTCTGCGTATAGTCCTTGCCGCCACCGCCGATGAAAATTTCGTCCGTCATACGTTTCCAAACCCCTGAAACCTACCGATCTGAGGCCACCATACTAACTTAACCTTTGACTGCCATAGTTGATTTGGCATCCCGGATGGGATGCAAACTTCCTCCCTGTCGACTGGCTGTGCCTTCGGGCACAGCCTTTTTTTGTCCGGTGGAGTTTTCTGTCTGATACCACATTAAAAATCTACGATAGCAGTTGACCGCTGAGGCTGCCTCTCGTAACGTTCCCGCATAACTAAGTCGGCCAGTCCGACGGGGAGATACATCGATCGAAGGGAGCCGGACGAACGGCTCCCTTTTCCTTTGATGACCATACCTGTACCAATCGGCGGAAATCCGTTTGGCGTGCGCCGCTGGGCGAGTTTTCCGCCTGACACCGCCCGTGTTGGATGCTAGACGAAGGCAAACGCTGTTTGAGCACCATGAGGCAGACATGATCAAGAAACTTCTTCCACTGACCCTGTTGGCGGGTGTCGCCCTGACCGGTTCGGCGCTGGCACAGGAAGCATCGAGCGGGTCGGAAACCCCGGCCCCCACCGGCTCGGACCTGGATTTGGGCGAAACCGGTCCGCGGGTGGGCGAACAGTACATCAGGGAAAAGTCCGGCGATTGGGAGGTGTCCTGCATCAAGACGCAGGAAGGCAATGACCCCTGTGCCATGGTCCAGATCCTGAACGGCCCTCAGGGCGAACCGATTGCCGAGATCACCATCGGCAAGCTGCCCGAAGGCGGTGCCGCAGTCGCCTGGGCGAATGTCATCGTTCCTCTGGAAACCCTTCTGCAGGCGCAATTGGCGATTTCGGTCGATGGCGCGCCGCGCAAACTGTATAATTATCACCACTGCGTTCCGGTCGGCTGCGTGGCGCAGCTGGGGCTGACGCAAGGCGACATCGACGCGATGAAGGCCGGGTCGAAGGCCGTTTTGTCACTGGTTCCGGCCCGCGCGCCGGATCAGATCATCAACATGGACATGTCGCTGTCGGGTTTCACCTCGGGCTTCGACGGCCTGCCGATCAACCAGAACTGATCCGGACACGCTTGGATCGGCAAAGCCGCCTTTGGGGCGGCTTTTTCATATCCGTTTGAGGGCCAGCACCGCGTTCAGCCCGCCGAAGGCAAAGGCGTTGCTCAGAACGACATCGACATTGGCCTCGCGCGCCTCGTTCGGCACCACGTCCAGGGCACATTCGGGGTCGGGTTCTTCATAGCCGATCGTAGGCGCGATGATGCCATCTCGCAGCGCCATGATGCAGGCCAGAAGCTCCACCGCCCCGGTGCCGCCGATCAGGTGCCCGTGCATGGATTTGGTCGACGAGATCATAAGCTCATCTGCATGCGGGCCGAACACATCTGCCACTGCGGCGCATTCGGTCTTGTCATTGGCGGCGGTTCCGGTGCCGTGGGCGTTGATGTAACCGACATCGCTGGCGTTCAGCCCGGCATCCTTCAAGGCACCCGCCATGGCGCGCGCGGCGCCCTGCTTGCTAGGCATCACGATGTCCGAGGCATCCGACGTCATGGCAAAACCCGCGACCTCGCACAGGATTTCGGCGCCACGGGCGCGAGCGTGTTCGTATTCCTCGAACACGAAAACTCCGGCACCTTCGCCCTGAACCATGCCGTTGCGGTTGGCGCTGAACGGGCGGCAGGCGTCCTTGGACATCACCCGCAGCCCTTCCCAGGCCTTGACGCCGCCAAAACACAACATGGATTCCGAGCCGCCGGTAATCATCACCGGCGCCGCGCCGCTGCGCACCATCTGGAAGGCCAGTGCCATCGCGTGGTTCGACGACGCACAGGCTGTGGAAACGGTAAAGCTGGGGCCCTTCAGGTTATGTTCCATCGAAACATGGCTTGCGGCCGCGTTGTTCATCAGCTTGGGCACCACGAAGGGATGCACCCGGTTTTTGCCGTCCTCGTAGACCGAGCGATAGTTGTCATCCCAGGTCGAGACGCCGCCTCCGGCCGTTCCCAGCACAACGCCCGACCGCGCCGCCAGGTCGCCATGAAACGTGAGGCCCGCCTGATCGATCGCCTCCTTCGCGGCGGTCAAGGTGAACTGGGTAAAACGATCGTACAGCGACATCTGTTGCCGGTTGAAACGGCCCTCGGCCTCGAACCCGCGCACCTGCCCGCCGATCTTGATCGCCAGGCGTTCGACATCGCGAAATTCAAGCTCGGAAATCCCGCAGCGACCTTCGCGCATGGCCTCGAACGTGTCGGGCACCGAATGGCCCAACGCGTTGATCGTGCCCGCGCCGGTGATGACAACCCGTTTCATGGCCTCGTGTCAGACCTTTTCCGCCACGAGCTTTTCGATGCCAGCAATGATCGCCGCCACGTTCGAGATGTCGAAATCGCTGGCCTCGGGTTCATTGGCGTTGAACGGGATGGAAATGTCGAACTCTTCCTCGATCGCGAAGATGCTTTCAACCAGGCCCAGACTGTCGATCCCCAGATCCTCGAGCGTACTTTCGGGCGTCACGTCCGATGGCTCCAGCACGGCCTGCTCGGCAATGATTGCGATGACGCGGTCGCTGATGCTCATGTCATTCCCCTGATTGTCGCGTTGGCGTTGATTTAGTCGCTCGGCGGCTGTTTGAAAACCGCCTTTTTCAACGCCTCAACGTCACGCGCGATGCGCGGCAGGCGGCGCTGTGCCTTGTAGATCTCGGTATGGGTGGACATTTTCACGCCCGGATAGCCCATGATCACACGCCCGGCCGGCACGTTCGACAGGATCTTGGTTCCGCCGCCCGCGATCACCCCGTCTCCGATGAAGATATTGTCGACGACGCCTGTCTGCCCGCCCAGAACCACGTTGTTGCCGATCTCGACCGAGCCGGACACGCCGGTCTGGCCGCACAGCAGGCAGTCGCGCCCGACCCGGGTGTTGTGGCCCACATGCACGAGGTTGTCGAGTTTCGACCCGCTTCCGATCACGGTGTTGCGGATTGTGCCGTTGTCGACGGTGCAGTTGGCGCCGACCTCGACATCGTCGCCGATCTCGACCGCGCCCAACGAATGGATACGCAGCCAGCTTTGGGCCTTGGCGTCGCCGGCATCTCCCATCGTCTTACGCACGTTTTCAACGCCCGAGACCTCGGGCGTGACGAAACTGAACCCGTCGCCGCCGATCCGGGCGCCGGGTTGGGCGATGAAGCGGTCTCCGATCACCGCGCGCGCGCCGATGCTGACCATCTCGCGCAGCAGGCAGTTTTCGCCCAGAACCGCATCCATACCCACATGGCATTGCGCACCGATCACGGAGCCCGCGCCGATCCGCGCGCGCGGGCCGATGACGCACAGCGGGCCGATCGAGACGTCCTCGCCGAGCTCGGCGGTCGGGTCCACGACGGCCGAGGGATGCACGCCGGGCTCGACACCCTGCCCCCGGTCCAGCATCGTGGTGATGCCCGCCATCGCCATGCGCGGGCGGGTCACGAAGATTGCGCCCTCAAGGCCCATGGCCTTCCAGTCGGCGCCTTCCCAGACCACGGCACAACGCGCCGCACCCTTTGCCAGAGCCTCGGCATATTTCGGTGCCATCGCCATGGCCAGATCGGTAGGACCGGCGTCGGCCGGTTCGGCCGCCCGCAGGATCGTCAGGCTGGTGTTTCCTTCGGCCGGCGCCCCCAGGGCGTTGGCGATTTGCTGCAAGGTAAACTGCATCGCGGGCTTCCTCGTGACAGGATCTGCCCCGTGATTACCCCTGAACGTCGGGCAGGACCACCCCCGCTTTTTGCAGCGCGTCCCAGATCTTGGCATCCCGGCCATAGACGTCGCGACGATACTGCACATCGCCCTTCGGCGCGATATAAGCAGTGCGGTAGATCAGATGCACCGGAACGGGCTGGTCCAGATCCACCTTTGTTTCCTTGCCGGTATTCAGGATCCGGTGGAAAAACGCCTTGGGGTCCTCTTCCTGCCGCGCCAGCAGCGTATAGGCGAACTCGAACGGTTGAGCCAGACGGATGCATCCGTGGGAAAAGGCCCGGACCTCGCGCGCGAACAGGCTTTTTTGCGGCGTGTCATGCAGGTAGATGTTGTATTTGTTCGGGAACATGAACTTGACCAATCCAAGGGCGTTGCTTTGCCCCGGCGGCTGGCGCATGGCAAAGGGAAAGCTTCTGGCCGAGAACTGGTTGAAATCTACGGCCCCGCGGTCCACCTGTCGCCCCCGCCGGTCGGTGATTTCCAGATGGCGTACGGCATTGGGGTTGGCCCGCAGTTTCGGCAGATACTCCTTGGTGATGATCGACCGTGGCACGTGCCAGCTGGGATTAATCACCATGTGTTCCATCTGATCCGAAAACTCGGGACTGCGGCGATCATGGGTGTTTTTGCCGATTACGGCGCGGGTTTCAAAGGTGACGCGCCCTTCGTCAACGATCTTGGCCGAGAAATCCGCCTGGTTGACCAGAATATGCCGCTCACCGCGATCAGCCGGCAGCCAACGCTCGCGCTCGAGCGCGACGATGACCGATTTCAGGCGGTCGGCGGGGGACCTGTTGATCTCGGCCACCGTGCCCTGCCCGGCGACTCCGTCGGGTTCCAGCCCATGCGCGCGCTGAAAGGCCTGCACTGCCGAAACCATCGCGTCATCGTAGACGGGGCTGGCCGTCGGCTTCATGAAGCCCATCGAAACCAGCCTGTTACGCAGTTTCAAAACCCCGGCCCCGCTTGCGCCGCGTTCGTATTTCCCGTTGGGTACGGTCGGCCCCCAACCTCCATGGCGGATCAACTTCTGCAGAGCCAGCTTCTGCTTCATAAGAGCGCGATATTGGTTGGATCGCGGGGCAAGTTGCGATACGTAAGCTCCTTCGTCATCAGCCAGCATGGCCGACAGGTGCTCGGATGCCGGTCGCACGGCCACGGGACGCACCAAGCCGTCGTCGATCTCGGACGGGCGCAGAACGCCCGATTGCACGTCGCGTGCGTACCGGACAAATGCGAGGCTGAGCGCCGCTTCGACCGCACCAAGTTCGCGAGGCGTCCGCGCGTTTTCCATCCGCGCCAGCAGGCCTTCGACGTCATAGGTTCCGGTTGGCAGGCCGTGTAGATGCGCCGAGGACAGGGCCTTGATAAGCGCCGTACGCCGCGCGACATACTCGGGCCCGTCACCGACCCAGATCGAAGAAAACCCATTAGACCGATAAAACGCGGCGATTTCGTCCTGGCGAAGCGTGCTTTCCGCAACTGCCATCCGAAATGCGGTCTGTACCGCGTCCTGTGCCGTGGCCGGGGTGTGCCCAACCGCAAGCACGAGACCGGCAACCATCAGCAACCGACGTGTTTTCTCATGGATGAAATTCATTCCGTACCTCAATTCAATCAACAACTTGCGCAGCCATTTCCCGAGCCGTCCAAGTATTGGTCAGCGGGTGGCGGATTGTCCATTCACAAAGCCCGGATCGGGCGGATCGGCTTCGGCGTGATGCGCGCTTGCATCTTTGAGGCATCGAAACACGCAAGCGGGTGAATTTTGCATCACGTGCGCAAAAATTTGCCGAAAATTACCCGTGGCGTACATGCGACCCAAAGACTTCTTGGCCACCGAATCCCGGTGTGGCATACATTTCGGCATCTGGGATGGAATTAAATTAAGAAAGCGCGCGTAACATCGTGTGCAGGCAGGAACAGTACGGGACGAACACGAAATGACCAAGAGCAGTGCATCGGGAATCACCCGGCGTGCCCTTCTGGGCGCATTTGCGGCAACGGCCGTAACCGCAGCACCGACCTACGCGAATGCAGCAGGATTTCTCCGCGGTGGCGGTGACATCCGTCGCATCCGCATGTATTCCGGGCGCACCGGCGAACGCATCGACATGATCTATTGGGTCGATGGGAAATACATCAAAGACGCCGTAAAAGAGATCAATCATTTTATGCGCGATTGGCGCACAGATCAGTCTACCAACATCGACCTGCGCACCATCGACATCATGGCCGCCGCACACAACCTGTTGGACGTAAATGAGCCTTACATGCTTCTTTCGGGCTATCGGTCGCCGCAGACAAATGCGATGCTGCGCCGCCGCTCGCGTGGTGTCGCGCGCAATTCACTGCATATGAAAGGCCAAGCTGCGGATCTGCGACTGGCATCGCGCTCTGTGTCGCAGATGGCCAAAGCGGCCATGTCCTGCCGTGCCGGCGGTGTTGGTCAGTACTACCGCTCGAATTTCGTGCACATGGATTGTGGTGACGTCCGCACTTGGCGCGGCTGAAGCCACAGCCCAGTGTTCCACCTGCCACCCCGGAGCCCCCGCGCCCGGGGCTTTTTGTTTTGCCCCCCCCGCCCAATCGCCATAGGAGACGACAGGGGCACCCGTTCTGTTTCCGGATTTGCTATCATGGTTCTCGGAAGTGGCGCACCTGAGAGGATTCGAACCTCTGGCCTCTGCCTTCGGAGGGCAGCGCTCTATCCAGCTGAGCTACAGGTGCGTTGGCCGTTAGCTAACCTCGTTCCGATCCGGGTGCAACCGGATTTTGCACGGACCGGAATGCAATTTCCGGCCGGATCAGGCGAAAAGATCATGCGCCAGTTCCAGCGCCTCGACCAGAGTGTCGACCTCGTCCTTTGTGTTATATAGGCCAAAGCTGGCGCGGCAGGTTGCGGTGACGCCCAGGTGATCCATCAACGGTCCGGCGCAATGGTGGCCGGCGCGGACGGCGACGCCTTTCTTGTCCAGAATTGTCGACACGTCATGCGCATGACCTGCGCCATCCAGCGTAAAGCTGAAGATCGCCGCCTTGTCCGGCACGGTTCCCTGCACCTGCAGCCAGTTGAGCCCACCCAGCCGCTGCATGGCATAGTCACGCAGGCCCGCCTCGTGCGCGGCTATGTTTTCCATGCCCAGATCCATCATGTAGTCCAGCGCGACACCCAAACCGATGGTCTGCACGATACCCGGCGTTCCGGCTTCGAACTTCATCGGCGGATCATTGTAGATCACTGCCTCCTTCGAGACCTCCTTGATCATGTCGCCGCCGCCAATGAAGGGGCGCATTTCCGCCATCCGCTCGGACTTGATGAAAATGGCACCGGATCCAGAAGGCCCATACAGTTTGTGCCCGGTGATGGCGTAGAAATCGCAGCCGATGTCCTGCACGTTCACCGGCATGTGCACCGCGCCCTGGCTGCCGTCGACCAGCACGGGCACGCCTTTGGCATGGGCGCCTTCGGTGATCGCCTTGACGTCGACCACCGTGCCCAAAACGTTCGAGCAATGCGTAACTGCCACCAGTTTGGTCCTGGGCCCGATGGCGTCGATCACGGCCTGCGGGTCCAGCGCGCCGTTGGCATCCACATCCACCCATTTCAGAACGACACCCTGGCGTTCGCGCAGGAAGTGCCAGGGTACGATGTTGGCATGATGCTCCATGACGCTCAGAACGATCTCGTCGCCGGCCTGCATCCGCGGCATGGCCCAGCCATAGGCAACCAGATTGATGCCCTCGGTCGTCCCCGAGTTCAGCACGATCTCGTTCTCGTCGGCCACCCCAAGAAACCGCGCGACGGTGCCGCGCACGGCTTCGTATTTCTCGGTGGCCAGGTTCGACAGATAGTGCAATCCGCGATGCACGTTCGAATACTCGTGCGCATAGGCGTTGGTGACCGCATCGATCACCACCTGGGGTTTCTGCGCCGACGCCCCATTGTCGAGATAGGTCAGGGGTTTCCCGTTCACCTGCCGCGAAAGAATCGGGAAATCAGCGCGGATTTTCTGGACATCATACATGGACAAGATTCCCTAGACCGGCCCGCTGGGGGTCATCATCAGAACGAACGGAATAGCCAGCAGCCCCGAGATCAGAATCACCACGAAGGATTTGCCCAACGAATGAAACTGATGCGCCTGATTCACGAAATGCAGGCTGATGTACAGGCTGTACAGGCTCATGGCGAGGACCAGCATCAGAAACATCGCGGGCATCACCAGAACCACCACGAAGATGATCAGCTGACCCAAAATCTGTAGAAATTGCAGCCAGATCATCAGAACCATGATCCCATCCAGACTGGCGGTTCCGCCCAACATCCGCCCGACAAATAAGAAGGCGAAAATGCTCAGCGCCAATGCCCCGGCCGAAGTCGCCAACGACTGCACGACCGGTTCAAAAGTCATGCTTAGCGACGGATCCAGCGCCGGGAAGACCAGCGTCGATGCTGACTGCGCCAAGGCGTTCAGAACCACGACCAGCGCCAGTGCGATCCACAGCACTTCGCGTGGAGGAATGGACGCCAGCAGCCGACGCGCGGCCTCGGCCGGATTGGCGAGGGTCAGAATGGCGAGGTTGCCCAGAAAGGCGCTGTTCATGTTGCAGTCCTCGATGCCTGTGCCAGACCCGAAAACCAGAACCACACGAAAACCGCAACCCAAAGCAGGCCGGCCCCCGTCAGTACCGGACCGGGGCCGATGAAGCCGGCAATCAAGCCATTCAGCAGAACCAGTGGCGACGACGCCAGAAGCGCCCAGAACAACGCAACCCGCGCCCTGTAAGATGTGATCGGCGCGCCCAGCAGCCGGGCGATTCCGCCGGATGCCCACGCAAGAGCGTAGAACATTAGCGGCAGCATAAATACCGAGCCCAGCAAGGCCCCGCCCATCAGCATGTTCAGATCCAGCCCCTCAAGATGGGCCCGACGCGCCAACCCCGGCAACTGGGCGACAAAGCCGATCACGCAGAAGGCCATGACGAAGACCAACGCACGGTCTTCGCGCGGACCCATCTCCAGAAGACGGCGCACCACGCGGCCGGGGCCGCGATAGGTGGCAACGATATCGGTGGTCACCGGCATCAGCTGTGCCGCGCCAACCAGCCTTCCAGCCGCGAGACGATGTCCTCGGCCAGCGCTTCGTCTTCGATCTCTTCCACGGCTTCGGCCAAAAAGGCCAGCGTCAACATATTCGTTGCGTCCTTGGCCGGAACCCCGCGCGAGCGCAGGTAGAACAGTGCGGTCTCGTCGATCGCGCCCGAGGTCGACCCGTGCGAACAGGCCACGTCGTCGGCATAGATCTCAAGCTCGGGCTTGGCGAGAAACTGACTGTCATCATCCAGCAGCAAAGACTGGCTGATCTGGTAGCCGTCGGTCTTCTGGGCGCCTTCCTTGACGAGGATCTTGCCTTGGAACACGCCGGTCGCGCCGTTGCGCAGAACCTTTTTGAACACCTGGCGGCTTTCGCAGTGCACCGCGTCATGGGTGATGAACACCGTGTCGTCATGGTGGAAGTCGCCATCGCCCACACAGGCGCCGGCCACATGAGCCACCGCATCGTCGCCAGTCAGCTCAACCACCTGTTCATTGCGCGTCAGCACGCCATTCACGGTCAGGGTGAAAGATTTATAGACGGACTCCTTGCCCAGCCGGGTGAACATATGCGTAGCGGCGCGGCGCTGATGATCCCTGCCCTGCGCCCGCACATGGTGTAGTGTGCCGCCGTCGGCAATGTCGATCTCGATGCACTTGTTGAACCGCGAGGCAGCAGGACCATTCTCAAGGATTGTCACCTCGGCGCCGCTTTCCACGCGGATCACGTGGTGCAGGATCGCATCCGAGCTTTCGGATTCGTGGCGATAGATCAGGCTGATAGGCTTGGACGGCTTGCCGGTCACGTGGATCGCCACGCCGTCCTGCGCAAAGGCGGTGTTCAGAGCCGCCAGCGGGCGCTGAACCGGGGTCTGGCCCCGCTCTTCGAGCACGCCATACAGCTGCTTGGCCCAATGGATGTCCTTGCAGCATATATCCTCAAGCCGGTCGATGCTCACGCCTTCCAGCGTCAGGTCATCGCTGTCCTCGGGGCTGAACACACCATCGACGAAGACGATCTTCAGGCGGTCGAACCCGTCAAAGACCATCGGCTCGTCGGTGTGGAACACCTCGGCCGCCGGGGCCTCGGGCGAGTTCAGCGTATCGGGACGCGTATATTTCCAATACTCGTCGCGCCGCCCGGGAAGACCCATGGCACGCAGTCGGGCCAAGGCCGCCTCGCGTGCCTCGCGGGTGCAGCCGGCTTCGGGCATGCGCAGCGTGGCCAGCCGCGCCTCGGTCGCGGTTTGTTTCACGTCGGGCAAAGCCATCAGTTCACCTCGGCAAGAATGTCGGCGTAACCGTTGTTTTCAACTTCCAGCGCCAGCTCGGGCCCGCCGGTCTTAACGATCCGGCCATCGGCCATGATGTGCACCACGTCGGGTTTGATGTGGTCCAGCAGGCGCTGATAGTGCGTGATCACCAGGAACCCGCGGCCTTCGTCGCGCAGCGCGTTCACGCCCTCGGCCACCAGCTTCATCGCATCCACGTCAAGGCCCGAGTCGGTCTCGTCCAAGATGCACATCTTGGGCTCCAGCATCGCCATCTGCAGGATTTCGTTGCGCTTCTTCTCACCACCCGAGAAACCAACGTTCACGGGGCGCTTCAGCATGTCGGCGTCGATTTTCAGCGACTTGGCCTTTTCGCGCACCAACTTGAGGAAATCCGCAGCAGAGAGTTCTTCCTCGCCGCGCGCCTTGCGCTGGGCGTTCACGGCGGTGCGCAGGAAGGTCATGTTGCCCACGCCCGGGATCTCGACCGGGTACTGGAACGCCAGAAACAGACCCGCCGCGGCGCGCTCTTCCGGCTCCATCTCCAGCAGGTCTGCGCCATCCAGCGTGGCCGCACCCTCGGTCACCTCGTACCCGTCACGGCCCGACAGCACATAGCTAAGCGTCGACTTGCCTGAGCCATTCGGCCCCATAATTGCATGTACCTTACCGGCCTCGACCGTCAGATCCACGCCCTTGAGGATCTGTTTTTCCTCTTCCTCAAGCTTGACGTGCAGGTTCTTGATTTCCAGCATTTTTTGTCCTTTTGCGTATCGTAGGGACGCACCGGCCCCAATCTGTTCCTATCCCGGCACTCTGCGCAGCAACCGCGCCGCGATCCATCCCAGGACCGCCCCGCCGCCGATCGCCCAGACCGGGTTGATGAAATCGGTGTAGTTGACGTTGACACAGGTCGCGCCCAGCAAGCCGCCCAGAACCGGCAGCGCATAAGACGCTGCGGTCAGGACATCACACCTGCGGTTGCGCAGCGAGCGGGCCATCAGCCGACCGAGCCTTCCAGCGAGATCGCGACAAGCTGCTGGGCCTCCATGGCAAACTCCATCGGCAGCGCCTGCAGCACGTCCTTGCAGAACCCGTTGACCACCAGCGCCACGGCCTCTTCCTCATCCATGCCGCGCTGACGGCAATAGAACAGCTGATCCTCATCGACCTTCGAGGTGGTGGCCTCGTGCTCGACCCGGCTGCTGTTGTTCTTGACCTCGATATACGGAACGGTGTGCGCCCCGCATTTATCGCCGATCAGCAGGCTGTCGCACTGCGTATAGTTCCGGCTGTTCTTGGCCTTGGGGTGCATCGACACCAGCCCGCGATAGGTGTTCTGGGCCTTGCCCGCGCTGATGCCCTTGGACACGATGCGCGACTTGGTGTTCTTGCCCAGATGGATCATCTTGGTGCCGGTATCGGCCTGCTGATAATTGTTGGTAATGGCGATCGAGTAGAATTCACCCTGGCTGTCATCGCCGCGCAGGATGCAGGACGGGTATTTCCAGGTCACGGCACTGCCGGTCTCGACCTGGGTCCACATCACCTTGGACCGGTCGCCCCGACAATCGGCGCGCTTGGTCACGAAGTTGTAGATGCCACCTTTGCCGTTCTCATCGCCCGGGAACCAGTTCTGGACCGTCGAATATTTCACCTCGGCGTCTTCTTCTACGATGATCTCGACCACCGCGGCGTGCAGCTGCGCGGTATCACGCTGCGGCGCGGTGCAGCCTTCCAGATAGGACACGTACGAGCCCTTGTCGGCGATGATCAGCGTCCGCTCGAACTGGCCGGTGTTTTCGGCGTTGATGCGGAAATAGGTGCTCAGCTCCATCGGGCAGCGCACGCCGGGCGGCACATAGACGAACGACCCATCCGAGAACACGGCCGAGTTCAGCGTGGCGTAGAAATTGTCCGACACCGGAACCACCGAGCCCAGGTATTTTTTGACCAGTTCGGGGTGTTCTTTGATCGCCTCAGAGATCGAGCAGAAAATGACGCCGGCCTTCTTTAGCTCGGCCTGGAACGTCGTGCCAACCGAAACCGAGTCGAACACCGCATCCACGGCGACCTTGCGGCCCTCGGCCGGGGCATCTTCGGCTCCTTCGACGCCTGCCAGAATCATCTGCTCTTTCAGAGGGATACCTAGCTTTTCGTAAGTAGCCAGCAGCTTGGGATCGACCTCGTCCAGCGACTTGGGCTTGGTCTCCATCGACTTGGGCCGCGCATAGTAATACTGGTCCTGGAAGTCGATTTCAGGATAATGGACCATGGCCCATTTGGGCTCTTCCATCTGGGTCCAGCGCTCGAAGGCCTTCAGACGCCATTCGGTCATCCACTCGGGCTCTTCGTTCTTTTCCGAGATCAGTTTGACGATATCGGGGTTCACGCCCTTGGGCGCATACTCCATCTCGATATCCGTATCCCACCCATATTTATAGGTTCCGACCTCGCGCACCGCGTCAACGGTTTCCTGATCGACACCTTCTTTTACTTGGGTCTGGTCCAAAGCGGCCATGTTCCACCCTCCGTCAGATCACGCGGCCCGCGCGCGATGCTTTTTCTCTTTTTCCAGCCACGTTTCGGCGAAACGTAGCACGTCTTCTTCACTCGTCTCGGGGCCCAGCGAAACGCGCACCGCGCTGGCCGCCGTGGCCTCGTCATACCCCATAGCGGTCAGCACCGCGCTAGCCCTCACCTTGCCGCTGGAGCAGGCCGACCCGGCGCTGATCGCAAAGCCCGACAGATCCATCTGCATCACCTGCGTTTCGCCCTTCCAGCCGGGCGTCGCAAAGCACAGGGTGTTGGGCAACCGATCCTGATCTTTCCCGACAAAAATAGTAGATTTAGAACCAGCCTCAAGAGCCTTTTCTAGAATATTTCTAAGTTCTGCAACCTTTTCCCAAACTCCGTTTGCCAGATCCCGCGCCGCCGCTTCAGCCGCAGCGCCGAACCCCGCGATTCCAAGGACATTTTCCGTCCCGGACCGGCGCCCCATTTCCTGGCCACCGCCCTTGATCCGGGCCTCCAAATCGGTGCCGCGTTTCATGACCACGGCACCAACGCCCTTTGGTCCGCCCAGTTTGTGCGCCGAGACCAACGCCATCTGCACATCCAGCCAGTTGAAGGCGATGGGCAGTTTCCCAAACGCCTGCGTTGCATCGGTGACGGCCAGACCCTTGGGCAAGGCCTGAATGATACCGGTTTCGGAATTCGCGAGTTGCAAGGTGGAACGGGCCGGGTCGGCCACGTTGACGGCGCCTTTACTCGACACCGGCAAATCTTCGACGATCCAGGCCCTTACGGCATCATGTTCGATCGCCGCGCCATGCAGGTCGCGGCCTTCCAAGGCCAGCGCCGCCCCCTCGGTCGACCCAGATGTGAACACGATATCGGCCCCATCAGCCCCAATCGCCGCCGCCACCTGCGCACGCGCCTTTTCGATGATCGCCTTGGCCGCACGCCCCTCGGCATGGACCGAGGACGGGTTCCCGCAGACATCCATCGCCGCGATCATCGCGTCGCGCGACTCGGGGCGCAGCGGGGTCGTGGCATTGTGATCCAGGTAAACACGTTTCATGGAGTCACCTTTTCCGGCAGGCGTTCAGGTTGCATCGCCTGTCTCATCCGATCAAACATCCACAACAGAAAACAGGCTAGGCACGGCCGGACAAGGCGCCAGTTCGTTCTCGATGACATCCGACAGCCGGGTCTGGTGCAGAAAAACGTAGACATGGGCGCTCAGGCTTTCCCACAGGCGGTTGGTCAACGACTGCGCCCGGCTGCCGGAAGACGCCCCAGACGCCCCAGCGCCCTTGTGCATGGCGTCCACGGTCTCATCGACGGCCGACAGAATCTCGACTACTCGAATTTCAGATGCTGGCCGCGCCAGACGATAGCCGCCGCCCGGCCCGCGCACCGATGCGACCAGATCGGCGCGGCGCAATTTGACGAACAACTGTTCCAGATAAGGAAGCGAGATGTCCTGACGCTCGGAAATCTCACCCAGCGTCACCAGGGTGTCGGCGGGCTGAAGCGCGATGTCGGCCAGCGCAACCATCGCATAACGACCTTTGGTGGACAGCTTCATTTCCTCGATCCTTCCGGCGTGAACCGCGTGAAAACATTGACGTCGCCGCAGTCAATGCGTATCTCCGTCGGACAGCGTGTTCACGCTGCGATACTCAATTAGAACCGTTCTAAGGTGCCTGACGATAACCGTCAAGTATATCGCGGCGCCCGCGAGAAAAAGACAGGACAACCGCACACATGCCCGAGGTGATTTTTCCCGGACCTGAAGGCCGCCTGGAAGGCCGCTACCACCCGCAGAAGGAAAAAGACGCACCGATCGCCATCGTGCTGCACCCGCATCCCCAGTTCGGCGGGACCAT
Organism: Ruegeria sp. BHSB172; assembly: GCF_059613165.1. Taxonomy (NCBI): domain Bacteria; kingdom Pseudomonadati; phylum Pseudomonadota; class Alphaproteobacteria; order Rhodobacterales; family Roseobacteraceae; genus Ruegeria; species Ruegeria sp. BHSB172. Next base: position 194,500 of record NZ_JBXWRZ010000001.1, on the reverse strand, counting down.
GAACAACAAGGTCGTCTACAACCTGCATTACGCGTTTTACAACATGGGCTTCACGGTCCTGCGCTTCAATTTCCGGGGCGTCGGCCGCAGCCAGGGCGAGTATGATCAGGGCGTGGGCGAGCTCAGCGATGCCGCGGCGGCGCTGGACTATCTGCAGTCGATGAACAACAATTCGAAACACTGCTGGGTCGCAGGCTTTTCGTTTGGGGCCTGGATCGGCATGCAACTGCTGATGCGCCGGCCCGAGATCACCGGCTTCATCAGCGTCTCACCGCCGGCCAACATGTATGATTTTTCTTTCCTCGCGCCCTGTCCCTCGTCGGGCCTGATTATCAACGGCACCGCTGATCGTGTGGCGCCGCCTGCGGACACCACCGCGCTGGTCAACAAGCTGCACGAGCAGAAAGGCATCACCATCACCCATACCGAGGTGGAAGGCGCCGACCATTTCTTCCAGGGCGAACACATGGATACGTTGATCACCAACGTCACCGACTATGTGAAACGTCGCCTGACCGAGAACACGCGCTGATGTCGGATACCATCACCACCTTGGCCGCCAAACTGGCCGAGGACACCATGAAGGTCATGGACGAGACAGGCCACGACCGTTTCTATGTCGAGGTCGGCGAAGTGCTGGGCGCGGCCTCGCAATCACTGGAAGAGGCCTTCCTGACCGAGATCCGCGTGCGCCTGGCCGAGCGCAAGGCCCGTCAGTTCGTCATCCGCAAGCTGTCGGAACATCGCGCCAAATTGAAGGCCATCGAAAAGAAATAAGCCGCAAAAAAAGGAGCCCTCGGGCTCCTTTTTCATGGTCGCATCGCGATCAAATCTCAGTTTTGCTTGACCTCTCAGCCAAATAGGCTGCGTCGGTTTCGACGGACCCCCCGTCAGCAAGCCACCCAGTCGCCGCAATGAGTGCCGAAGCACAAAGGACGAACTTGACAAAAGTCGTCATCTGAAAAACTCGTAACAAAAACACCAATAACTATCACTACGATACATCAACTCACCGTTTGTCATAGTCTGGATTACCTGACCTCTGCGTCAACCCACGTCCCGGCCCTTGCCAGATCCGTTCCGGTTGTGGTCAACCTTCGCAAACTTCGAAACAAGGTGCCGCCTCATGCCCAAAGCCTATCTGATCCTTCTGCTGGCCGTCGTCGCTGAAACCATCGGAACCACGGCCCTACAGGCCAGCCAGCAATTCACGCGGTTTTGGCCCTCGGTTCTGGTCGTGGTCGGCTATGGTGTCGCCTTCTACCTGATGGCTCTGACCTTAAAGGTGATGCCCGTTGGCATCGTTTATGCCATCTGGTCCGGGCTGGGCATCACGTTAATCGCCCTGATCGGGTTCCTCGTTTTCGGACAGCGGCTGGATTGGCCTGCGGTGCTGGGGCTGGCGATGATTCTGGGCGGAATCCTCGTCATTCATCTGTTTTCGCACACGGCAGTGCATTGATCTCGCGTTAGGGCTGGTAACTTGCGGCGTCCCGCGTTATTCGCGCGGCAACTTCCCGTTCAAAGGCTGACTTCATGGACCTGCGCAACATCGCAATCATCGCCCACGTGGACCACGGCAAAACGACCCTGGTGGACGAACTTCTCAAACAATCCGGCGCGTTCCGAGAGAACCAGGCCGTGGCCGAACGCGCCATGGACAGCAATGATCTTGAACGCGAACGCGGCATCACCATTCTAGCCAAGGCCACCAGCGTCGAATGGAAGGGCACGCGCATCAACATCGTCGACACCCCCGGCCACGCCGATTTCGGCGGGGAGGTCGAACGCATTCTCAGCATGGTCGATGGCGTCGTGCTGCTGGTCGATGCCGCCGAAGGACCAATGCCCCAAACCAAGTTCGTGACCTCGAAGGCGCTGGCGCTGGGGCTGCGCCCGATCGTGGTGCTGAACAAGGTCGACAAGCCCGATGCCGAGCCCGACCGCGCGCTGGACGAGTGCTTTGACCTGTTCGCCAACCTCGGCGCCGACGATGACCAACTGGATTTCCCGGCCATGTACGCCTCGGGGCGGTCGGGCTGGGCCGACATGGAACTGGACGGACCGCGCAAGGATCTGTCGGCGCTGTTCGACCTGATCGTCGATCACGTTCCCGCCCCCAAGCAGATCGCGCGCAAGGATGAACCCTTCCGCATGCTGGCAACGACCTTGGGCAGCGACCCGTTCATCGGCCGCATCCTGACGGGCCGTGTCGAAAGCGGCACGCTCAAGGCGGGCGATGCGCTCAAAGCGCTCAGCCGCGACGGCACCCTGATCGAGAATTTCCGCGCCACCAAGATCCTGGCCTTCCGCGGTCTCAGCCAGCAACCGATCGACGTGGCCGAAGCGGGCGACATCGTGACCATCGCGGGCATGAGCAAGGCCACCGTGGCGGATTCGCTGGTGGCGCCCCAGGTTGACGAGGCCCTGCCCGCCCAGCCGATCGATCCGCCCACCATCACCGTCACCTTCGGCATCAACGACTCGCCGCTGGCGGGGCGTGACGGCAAGAAGGTCCAGTCGCGTGTCATCCGCGACCGCCTGATGAAAGAGGCCGAATCCAACGTGGCCATCCGCGTTACCGACACTCCGGGCGGCGAAGCCTTCGAGGTCGCGGGCCGTGGCGAATTGCAGATGGGCGTTCTTATCGAGAACATGCGCCGTGAAGGCTTCGAACTCAGCATATCGCGCCCACAGGTTCTGTTCCGCGAGGAAAATGGCCAGCGGCTGGAGCCGATCGAGGAAGTCACCATCGACGTGGATGACGAATATTCGGGCGCCGTGATCGAAAAGATCACCGGCGCGCGCAAGGGCGAACTGGTCGAGATGCGCCCCGCCGGTGCCGGCAAGACCCGCATCATCGCGCATGTCCCGTCGCGTGGGCTGATCGGCTATCACGGCGAGTTTCTGACCGACACCCGCGGCACCGGTGTTTTGAACCGCGTGTTCCACGGCTGGGCGCCGCACAAGGGCCCGATCCCCGGCCGCCGGGCCGGCGTTCTGATCTCGATGGAGAATGGCCAAGCCGTCGCCTATGCGCTGTGGAACCTCGAGGAGCGCGGCCGCATGTTCATCGGCCCGCAGGCTGATGTGTATCAAGGTATGATCATCGGTGAGCATTCGCGGGACAACGACCTCGAAGTGAACCCGCTCAAGGGCAAGAAGCTGACGAACGTGCGCGCCAGTGGCTCGGATGACGCGGTGCGCCTGACCCCGCATGTCCAGTTCTCGCTGGAGGAGGCCATCGCTTATATCGATGACGATGAACTGGTCGAAGTGACCCCGAACGCGATCCGCCTTCGCAAACGATTCCTCGACCCGCACGAGCGGAAGCGGATGGCCAAATCCGCCTGATCCGAACGGCAAACCGACCTGACTCGGAAGCAATGACGTCAGCTTGACGTCATTGTTTCCGCTCTGATTTCGTTGGGAAAAACGAAAAAGACACGCTTTCTCCAACGGCCATTTGTTTCAACTGTACTTTTTCGGGAACACGGTCTGAATACTCTCCCGTCACCCTGGCCTGAACCTTGCGATTGTGGCGCATCGGGGGTGTAATCGTGGCGTGAATGTGGCGCCGATTCTGTATGCTCTGCCAAGCCGTGGCATCGCAGTTGGCGTGTTTTTTGAGTAACCAGTGCCGAGGAGCTTGGTCATGGTAGTATTTTCCCGCGTTTTCATTGTTTTTTCACTTTTTTTCACGTCCGGGATTTCGGCCGGAACTGAGGCAAGCGCGGCGTGTACCGTGAAAACAGCTCGTCAATCAGGGGCGTCCGCTCAAGTACTGTGTGAATGCGATCAAGTCACAAGAAGTATGCTGAGATACATCCAGCGCCGCGCGGACTTTGAACAAATTCTGACGAGGCTAGGAGCCGAATGTCCGCAACTTGCCGTGCTTTTAACCGATATACCGACAGCCTCGATCGGCTTTCAACAACAGAAAAGTGGCGACGGACCGTCCGAACCTGAAACTGGCAGCTCTGGCGCGCAGGGGGCAAGCACGACCGTTGGCAATGGTGGCATCACCGGCGGTGACGATGGGGGCAATACCGACGGCGGCGATGGGGGCAATACCGACGGCCGCGATGGGGGTAATACCGGCGGCGGCGATGGGGGCAATACCGACGGCGACGGTGGGGGCAATACCGGCGGCGGCGATGGGGGCAATACCGACGGCGACGGTGGGGGCAATACCGACGGCGACGGTGGGAGCAATACCGGCGGCGGCGATGGGGGCAATACCGACGGCGGCGATGGGGGCAATACCGGCGGTGACGATGGAGGTTGCACCTGTTCAGGGCCCCCGGACGCCGACGACGACAAGCCTGATCGCGACGGAAAAGGCAAGAAAAGCGGAAAAGGTACAAAGGGCGACAAGGGTGGAAATGGAAAAAATAGTGGAAACAAGTCCGGCGGTGGTCGCAAGGGAAGCACGGGCAACAATGGTGGTGGCAATGGGCCCGAGGGAAGCAGCCCAGGCCAAGGCCATAATGCTAATAACGACGAGAGCTGACGGGGCTTGAACTCGGAAGCAGGGCTTCAATTTGAGGCCCTGCATTCAACCATTTCGTCAATCGATTCGCGCCAGACGCAAATTCAGCTGCGCCGAAAAACCCCGACCCAACGATGGGGTTGATTGGGATCTTGCATGCGCAGGAATAGGTACCTGGTCGATGCCCACGGCTTGATCTGGTTGGTTTGATTGTCCAGAATCATATCGCCGCGCGGCGACCGATAGACCAAAACCGCATGGCCCCGGCGTCTCGTGTCCAGTACGGTCGCGATAAGAAGCCGCTTGGGATCAACGCCAGCTTCGATCAGGTTTCTCTTTTTCAGCAGAACGAAGTCTTCGCAGTCCCCACCCAACTTTGTCGGCAGCGCCCATTTTTCCTGCAGCCGGTATTGTGACTGGTCAGAAACCTCCCTGGTCGAGGCGTTCACGTGGCGATTGATCTGCTTCACGACCAATAACTCTCGGTGACCATCAATCGTTCGGCTGGATCCTTCCGAGCATGCCCAACTGTATCGTTGGCAGAGTTGAGACGCGCCCGATGGCGGCTGAGCAGGGGTCGCCCCGGTAATGAAAGCGCTGTCAGCCAAGGCTGCGGAACTGAACGCCGCCATGGCAACAGCCGCCAAAATACCCAATGCGCGACACCGACCAGCCGCCACTACAGGTCCGGATCGCAATTTCAGTGCAGAAGATTGGGTCGCCTTCTTCATCTCAACCTCCGGATCCTGACAGCACACTGGTCACCGGATGAAAATCTAGGTGTCTGCAATCAACTAAGTGTCATGCAAATACCCAAACACGGCAACCTTCCGCCAAATTCGGGTCGAAAAACGGCGAAAATCCGTCTGTCAATCAGGCAATTTGGGATCAAGATGATGGCAGAAATGGGCATCAAGAGGCCGGCAGGCCGTTTATCGCTAGGCGCGAAACGCCGGCATTTGCGGGTGGCGCAAAATCCTACTCAGCCCCACAAACCAAGTCAGTTAGCGTCGCAAGACACAAGGTTTGCGTTGTCTGGACGTTTGAAAAGGGCGGCCCGTGCCTCGGGCCACCGGGTCATTCGGTCGTTTCGACCACGATCAACTCGCGTTCACTTGCCCCGCGCGCATGATCCAGCGCCTGCTGGTATTCCGGCGAGTTGTAGCAGGCCACCGCGTCTTCAACAGACGGGAACTTGGCCACGACATTGCGCGGCCGTTCCTTGCCCTCAAGCTGAACGTACCGCCCTGCCCGGGCGATGAAATGCCCGCCATGCTTGGCAATCGCAGGGCCTGCCAGTTCGGCATATTTTCCATATGCTTCGGCATCGGTCACCGTGACATGAGCAATCCAGAGTGCTGGCATTCTAACCTCCCAATACCAGTTCCGCCGCCTTGATGGCCGCGGCTGCATTCGACGGATCGCGTCCGCCGCCCTGAGCCATGTCGGGGCGTCCACCGCCGCCCTTGCCGCCCAGTTCCTGCACGGCCGCCCGAACCAGATCGACCGCCGAGATCTTCTGCGTCAGGTCGTTGGTCACGCCGGCCGCAACCGCGGCTTTTCCACCGCTGTCGGCAATCAACAGAACCGCGCCCGAGCCGAGTCGACTTTTATGTTCGTCGATCAAGGCCGGCAGGTCCTTGCCCGAGACCCCGCTTAGGGCCTGGGCCAGGAACTTTATGCCGTTGACGTCCTTGGCCACGGCACCGTTTGCCTGCCCCGCGCCTCCGGCCATGGCCAGTTCGCGGCGCAGCTGTGCAACCTCGTTCTGCAGGGCCTTGCGTTCGTCCAGCAGGGCCTTGACCCGACTCACCACATCCTCGGGCTGCGCCTTGAGTTCGGACGCGACCTGCACAAGACGGCGATCCTGGGTCGAGAGGTATTCGAGGGCGGCATCCCCCGTCAAAGCCTCGATCCGACGCACGCCGGCGCTGCTGGCGCTGTCGCCCAGGATGACAAAGGTGCCGATGTCACCCGTGTGGCGCACATGGGTGCCGCCGCACAGTTCGATCGACCAGGTCTCGCCGTCATGACCTTTGCCCGTGGGCGCCTTGCCCATCGAAACCACGCGCACCTCGTCGCCGTATTTCTCGCCGAACAGCGCCTGCGCGCCCAGCTTACGGGCATCGTCCGGCGTCATGATCCGGGTTTCGACCGGCGAGTTCTGACGGATGAAGGCGTTGACCTCACGCTCGACCGTTTCGATTTCCTCTGGCGTCATCGCCTTCGTGTGGCTGAAATCGAAACGCAGACGGTCTGCGGCGTTCAGAGAACCGCGCTGCGCCACATGCGCCCCCAGCGTTTCGCGCAGGGCCTCGTGCAGCAGGTGCGTGGCCGAGTGGTTGGCCCGGATCGCGCTGCGACGGGCATGGTCGACCTCAAGTTCCACCGCCTCGCCCTTGGCAAATGGGCCACGCTCGATTGTAACCTTGTGCGCGATCACCTTGCCGTCGGCGAACTTCTTGGTGTCTTCGACCAGAGCAACCTCGTCGCGGTCCTCCAGGCGCCGAATGACGCCGGTATCGCCGACCTGACCACCGGCTTCGCCATAGAACGGCGTCTGGTTCGTGACGATCCAACCGCTTTCACCCGGCTCCAGCTTCTCCACCAGCGCCCCGTCGCGGATAACGGCCAAGACCTGGCCCTCGGCTTTCTCGGTCTCGTAGCCCAGGAAATCGGTCGCACCGGCGGCGTCCAGAACGTCGAACCACACGGCCTGATCGGCGGCTTCCCCCGATCCCGCCCAGGCGGCCCGAGCCTTGGCCTTCTGTTCGGCCATCGCAGCATCGAACCCTTCGGTGTCCACGGTCCGGCCCTTCTCACGCAGGGCGTCCTGCGTCAAATCCAGCGGAAAGCCATAGGTGTCATACAGTTTGAACGCAGCCTCGCCGGGCAAGGGCGCACCGTCGGGCAGGCCCGCCACTTCGTCATCCAGCAGCTTGAGGCCGCGGTCCAGCGTCTGCTTGAACCGGGTTTCCTCCAACAGCAGCGTTTCCTCGATCAGCGCCTGCGCCCGGCCCAGCTCTGAATATTGCGCGCCCATCAGTTGCACCAGCGTGGGCACCAACCGGTGCATGACCGGATCCTTGGCGCCTAGCAGATGCGCGTGACGCATGGCCCGGCGCATGATCCGGCGCAGCACATAGCCGCGCCCGTCATTCGACGGCATCACACCATCCGCAATCAGGAACGAGGTCGACCGCAGGTGGTCGGCGATCACCCGGTGATGCACGTTCTGATCGCCGTAGGGGTCGACATTGGTCACATCCGCCGACGCCTCGATCAGAGTTTTGAACAGATCCGTATCATAGTTGTCGTGGCTGCCCTGCAGCAGCGCACCGATCCGTTCCAAACCCATGCCGGTATCGATCGACTGCATGTCCAGTTCACGCATCGAGCCGTCCTCGAACTGCTCGTTCTGCATGAAGACGATGTTCCAGATCTCGATGAATCGATCGCCGTCCTCTTCGGCCGATCCCGGAGGACCACCCCAGATGTGATCGCCGTGATCATAGAAGATCTCGGTGCAGGGGCCGCAGGGGCCGGTGGGGCCCATCTGCCAGAAGTTGTCGCTGGTGGCGATGCGGATGATCCTGTCCTCGGGAACGCCGACCTTCTTCCAGATTTCGAACGCTTCGTCGTCGGTATGATAGACCGTCGTCAGCAGCCGGTTCTTGTCGATCCCGAACTCCTTGGTGATCAACTCCCAGGCGAAGGGAATCGCCGCTTCCTTGAAGTAATCCCCAAACGAGAAGTTGCCCAGCATCTCGAAGAAAGTATGGTGGCGGGCCGTGTAACCGACATTGTCCAGATCGTTGTGCTTGCCGCCGGCACGCACGCATTTCTGCGCGGTGGTAGCGCGTTTGTAGTCGCGGGTCTCGAGGCCGGTGAACAGGTTCTTGAACTGCACCATGCCCGAGTTGACGAACATCAGGGTCGGGTCGTTGCGCGGCACCAGCGGGCTCGACGCAACCACTTCGTGCCCTTGTTTGGCAAAGTAGTTCAGAAAGGTTGAGCGGATATCGTTCAGCGTGGGCATTGGGCTCTCTCAGCGCGCAGTCATGATCTGTCGCGACGGTTTAGCCCCCCGCCCGCCGATAGTCCACAGGATTGCTGCACCGCAAACGAAACAGGGCGGCCCAAAGGACCACCCTGCCTGTCTTTGACCCGGTCGATCACGCTTCGAGGATGTCGTCCTCGTCCGCCCCGGGCGGCATGTCGAACTCCAGCCCGTGCGCGGCACGGATCTTGTCTTCGATCTCCAGCGCAATCCGGCTGTTCTCGCGCAAGTACTGCTTGGCGTTTTCCCGCCCCTGCCCGATCCGTTCGTCGCCATAGCTGAACCACGAGCCCGATTTCTCGACCACGCCGGCCTTGACGCCCAGGTCCAGCAATTCGCCCATCTTGCTGATGCCTTCGCCATACATGATGTCGAATTCCACCTGCTTGAACGGCGGCGCCACCTTGTTCTTGACCACTTTCACGCGGGTCTGGTTGCCGACCACCTCGTCGCGGTCCTTGATCGCGCCGATGCGGCGGATATCCAGGCGGACCGAGCTGTAGAATTTGAGGGCGTTGCCCCCGGTCGTCGTTTCCGGGCTGCCGAACATGACGCCGATCTTCATGCGGATCTGGTTGATGAAGATCACCATGCAGTTGCTGCGGGCGATCGAGCCGGTCAGCTTGCGCATTGCCTGGCTCATCAACCGGGCCTGCACGCCCACATTGCTGTCGCCCATGTCGCCTTCCAACTCGGATTTCGGCGTCAGCGCCGCCACCGAGTCCACCACGACCATGTTGACCGCCCCGGAACGCACCAGCGTATCGGTGATTTCCAGCGCCTGTTCACCCGTATCGGGCTGCGAGATCAGAAGCTCGTCCAGATCCACCCCCAGCTTGCGGGCGTATTGCGGGTCCAGCGCATGTTCCGCATCGACGAACGCACACACACCACCGCGTTTCTGCTGTTCTGCGATGCAATGCAGGGTCAGGGTCGTCTTGCCCGAGCTTTCCGGGCCGTAAATTTCGACGATCCGACCCATCGGCAAGCCGCCGATGCCCAGGGCGATGTCCAACCCCAGAGAGCCGGTCGAACTGGCCTCGATCTCCTGTCGGGCGCCGTCGCCCAGTTTCATGATCGACCCCTTGCCGAACTGCCGCTCGATCTGGGCCAGCGCGCTGTCGAGCGCCTTTTGCTTGTCCGCGTTTTTCTTGTCGCTCATCGTCAGAAGATCCGCCATTGTCCTGTCGCCTTCCCTTTTGTCACACCCGAAACCGGGCGGCAATCGCTGCTTTGTTCGCCTCTTGTTCCTTATGAGATCAAAAAGTGAACATTTCAACCAAAACTTTCAGGATTTACTTTCAACAAAAGATGTTAACGAGACGTTTACTTGAGGCTTGGGTCGCGTCATGATCGCGCAAAGCGCTGATAAATAGCGCTTTTTTCTGCAATTCGCGCTGCGAATCCGGCCGCATCATTGACCTTGCAGACAAGCCCGGCCAAACATTGTCCCATAAACAGGTTTAGCGTCGGGCAGTAGTTTCATGCTGATATTCTTCAAAGAACGACTGGCTTTGCTGTCCGTCCCCAAGACCGGCAGCACCGCGTATTTCAAATCGCTGCGTGATCGGGCCGATATTGTTGTGTCCGGCCCTCCCGATCTTAAACACGCGCCGGTGCGCCGGTTCGACCGGTTCTTTCAGAACATTTTCTTGAAGATGTACGATACCGAACTCGAAGTCATGGCCGTTGTCCGCGAGCCCCTGGATTGGCTGGGCAGTTGGTACAGGTACCGATCGCGGCCTGAATTGCAGGGTCACGAAAAGGCGACACATGACCTCAGCTTCGACGCCTTCGTTCAAGGCTACTTGCGCACACCGCGCCCAGCCTTTGCCGACGTGGGCAGCCAATCCGAATTTTTCAGAACGCGCAGCAATGGCCGCGGTGCGACCCATATTTTTCGCTATGACAACCAGCAAGCAATCCTCGAATTCCTGCAGGACCGTTTGAAAACCGAAATCAACCTGACCCAGGAAAACGTGTCGCCAAAACGCCAGATGGACATCGCGCCGGAGACCGAGCGACGGTTTCGCAAGATCCACGCGGCCGAGTTCGACCTGTACGCTCGGGCCAGATGACTCAGCTCAGATGCTGCTGCACCGATTCGGCCAGTTGCGTCAGCGAAAACGGCTTGGGCAGGAAACTTGCGTCGGGCATTTCCGGACCGGACTCGCCAAAGGCGCCCTCGGTGTATCCCGACATGAACACCACCCGCACGTCCGGCCTGTCGATGCGCGCCTTGGAGACCCAGGTCGGGCCGTCCATACCCGGCATGACCACATCGGTCACAAAGACATCGACATGCAGATCCGGGTCTTCGAGGAGTTTCAGCGCTTCCTCGGCGGAACCGGCTTCGAGCACAGTATAGCCCTTCAGACGCAAGGCGCGGGTCGCAAAGGCCCTGACCGGCGCCTCGTCTTCGACCAGCAGAACCACGCCCTCGCCGGTATGGTTGGCGCCCTGTTCCTCGGCCTTGTGTTCCGGCGGCTTTTCGGTTTCGGCCGTACTGCACACCGGCAGCAGTACGTTGAATTCAGAGCCGCGGCCTTCGACGCTGTCCACGAAGATGAACCCGCCGGTCTGCTTGACGATCCCGTAAACCGTTGACAACCCCAGCCCGGTGCCTTCGCCGGTGCGCTTCGTGGTGAAGAACGGCTCGAACACCTTGTCCAGCTTGTCCCCCGGTATACCGATTCCGCTGTCGATGACCTTGACCGAAACATATTCGCCGGGCGCGACGGTTGCCCGGTCACGTCTGAATTCTTCGGTCAACACGACGACTTCGGTCTCGATGCGGATATCGCCCCCCTCTGGCATGGCGTCACGCGCGTTGACTACGAGGTTCATCAACACCTGTTCCAACTGACGCTTGTCCGCCCGCACGGGCTTCAACACCGGGTCGTGGCTGAGGACCAGCCGGATCTTCTCGCCCACCAGTCGGTTCAGAAGGTGGATCAGGTCGGAAATGGTGTCGCGCAGGTCCAGGACTTCGGGCCGCAACGTCTGTTTGCGGGAAAACGCCAGCAACTGCCCCACAAGGGCGGCCGCGCGGTTGGCGTTCTGGTTGATTTGCACCAAGTCCGCATAGTCAGGATCACTCGCCTCGTGCCGCAGCAGCAGCAGATCGCAGTGACCTGAAATCGCGGTCAGCAGGTTGTTGAAGTCATGCGCGACGCCGCCGGCCAACTGCCCGACGGCCTGCATCTTCTGGCCCTGAACGAACTGTGCTTCCAGCGTCTTCAATTCCGTCGCATCATGCAGTACGGCCAGCAGACCGACCTCACCATCATTAACGACCCGGGACAGGGTGACCTGAACATAGATGTCCTTGTCCTTCCGACTCAGCCGCAGAAACTCGGAACATGGGGGGGCCTCGCGCTGAGCCACATCCGTCAACAATGCGGATACCGGGCGGTTCAATCCCTGCATGATCTCACCGATGTTGGTCTGGCCGACAGGAAAGTCACCCAACAGTTTCGCAGCAAGGTGATTGGCCTCGATGACATCTCCGGTCAGCGACAACCGCAACAGCGGCACAGGCAAGTCGTCCACCGCCGGCGCCCATTGGGTCGGTTTGGTGTCGTCGATCTCGATCAACGCCAGGTCTCGGCCCGAGTTCGTCCTCTTCAGTTCGGTGACACAGATGCGGCGCACTGCATCGTTTCCTTCGATGCGAACCATGCTAGCGCCCTTCGAAGTCCTGGCTGAAAGGATCTGTTGCAGCGCATCGGGGGCCCGGCTCAGCAGTTCTTGCGCAGGCGGATTTGCCGCAAGCACACTGTCCTTGTGCCCCAAAGTGACCACCGGAACCGACACATGCGACCACAGCTGGCGTCCCGATGCCTTGATTCGCCACAAGAACAGGCCGTCGCCGAGATCGACGGTCAGGACCGGAATGCTGGCGCCCCTGCTCACGATGTCTTCGGCCGCCCGGCCATGGGCCACGGCCCGAGAATGCATGCGCAGCAAAATGGGCGACGGGTTGGCGAAGACGGACCGCAGACACCGATCCAGCCGGACGCCAGGACCGGCGTTGAACCGGCTTCGGGCCGCTGAATTGGCGATGACAATGGTCCCGTCGGAATCGGAGATAAAGCCAGGCGCGGGTTCCTTTTCCAGAAAGGCAGCCAGTATCGCCCTGACCTTGCTGTTCGCGCGTTCCTCAAGCAAGCCACGAAGCGACACGAAGAAAAATACCGCCAGAAAAGACCCGCCGACCGCCAGAATGCCGGGCGTCCATTCATCAGGGACTGCCGACAGCATCGGCAGCATGCACACGCCCATGGCCGCCCCCAGCAAAGACAGCATCCGCGACCAACTGGGCAATGATCTGTCGTTCAGCCTGGGTACCGCCCCATCCGTCTGCGTCATAAAATAGCCTGTTTCAATTCGCCCCGCATGCAGTCGGGCACACGGATGGTAAATATGACGTTAACGCAAGCCTCGGCGCTAACTTCTACCTTGAGTTGTTTCCAGCCCGTGGCTATCTCGTCAAGTGAGCAGTGAAGAACCCATCGGTTCCGTGTGCAACTTGCCACAATTTTCGGAACCCGCACGTCCAGTCTGGGTGTTCCGCCAGAAACCGGTCGACGCGCCGGTCATTCTCGACATCCAGCAGCGAACAGGTGGCATAGGCCAGCACACCCTGTCCGGTGACCAACGGCGCCACCTGGTCAAGAATGCTGTCCTGAATGCCGGACAGCTCGGTCAGCCGGTCCGGTGTCAAGGCCCATTTGCCGGCGGGCGCGCGGCGCCAGGATCCGCTGCCCGAACAGGGCGCATCCACCAGCACCAGGTCGAAAGGGCCGTGTCGGGCGACCTCATGCGGCGCCAGCAGCGTCACGCTTACCCCGGCCCTGCCCGCCCGCACCGGCAAATCCCGCATCCGGGCCGGGTTTGCGTCATGGGCAAAGACCTTTACATCCGTGTGGGCAGCCATCGCCAGGGCCTTGCCGCCGCCGCCTGCACAGAAATCCAGAACCCGCATGCCGGGCTTTGGGTCCAACTCGGCAACCACCGCCTGGCTGGCCGCGTCCTGAAGTTCGACTAGCCCGCGCGCATAGGCCTGGCCGTTCGATACACGACGCGCACCCGAGACGACTTCGAGCGCGGTTGCGCAGGCTGGATGCGGGACCACCTCGACACCATCGGACAGCAGCGTCGAGACGGCGGTTTCCACATCTGCCCGGGCAAGATTCACCCTCAGATGGACCGGCGCCCGCCGCTGCAAGGCGACGGCGGTGGGGCGCGCCAGATCACCGAGGGACCGCTCGAAGATCGGCCACAGCCATTCGGGGATATCATGTTCCTCGGCCACGGTGGCAAAGGCGCGTCCGACCTCGTTGTCCTGCACCGGCGCCGGTGCGTGCCGATCCCCAGAGAAAAAATCGTCCGGCTCTTCGCCCGCGGCGCGCAGCGCACCCAGCATCAACCCACGCCCGGTCATCGCTCCGCCGCGCGCCGCGTAGGACCGCATGCACCGGACTGCATCGAACACGTGGTCGCGGATGGCCGCGCGATCCTTGGACCCGGCGAAGCGCCTGCGCCGCGCCCAGCCGGTCAAAGCCTTTTCGACGGGCGCACCCGATAGGATGTCGTCAAGGATTTCGATGGCGGCCTGAACCCGCGCGGCTGGTGTCATCTGCTGATCCGTTCGGGCAACCCGTTGGCGCCTTTACATGATGCGGTAGTTGGGGCTTTCGCGGGTGATCTGCACGTCATGCACATGGCTTTCCTTCAGGCCCGCGCCGGTGATCTTGACGAACTGACAGTTGCGCCGCATCTCTTCGATCGTGGCACATCCGGTATAGCCCATGGCCGCACGCAGGCCGCCGACCAACTGGTGCACGACGGCGCTGGCCGAGCCTTTGTAGGGCACCTGCCCCTCGATCCCTTCGGGCACCAGCTTGTCATTCGCGGCGTCTTTTTGGAAATAGCGATCAGCCGAGCCGCGCGCCATCGCGCCCAGGCTGCCCATGCCGCGATAGGACTTGAACGAACGGCCCTGATACAGGATCACCTCGCCCGGGCTTTCGTCGGTGCCCGCGATCATCGAGCCAACCATGGCGCAGGACGCCCCCGCCGCGATGGCCTTGGCGAAATCGCCCGAGAACTTGATACCACCATCGGCGATGACCGGAACGTCTCCGGCGGCCGCTGCGCAATCCATGATCGCGGTCAGTTGCGGCACGCCGACACCGGCGACCATGCGCGTGGTGCAGATCGAGCCTGGCCCGATCCCGACCTTTACCGCATCGGCACCGGCGTCGATCAGCGCCTTGGTCGCGTCTGCGGTGGCGACGTTGCCTGCGATGATCTGCACTTCGTTCGACAGGGCCTTGATCCGCTTCACCGCGTCCAGCACCCCTTGGGAATGGCCGTGCGCAGTATCGACCACGATGATGTCGACACCCGCATCCACCAACCGCTCGGACCGTTCGAAACCGGCATCGCCAACCGATGTGGCCGCCGCGACGCGCAGCCGGCCCAGATCGTCTTTGCAGGCCGTTGGATTCAGCACCGCTTGCTCGGTATCCTTCAGCGTCAGCAGTCCGGTCAGCTTGCCGTTGGCGTCCACAACCAGCAGCTTTTCGATCCGGCGGGCCTTCATCAGGCTGATGGCTTCTTCCCGGTCGGCCGGTTCTTGCAGCATGGCCAGGTTGTCCGAGGTCATCATCGCTCGGATTGGCTGGTCGTCCGAGGTGGCAAAGCGCATGTCGCGATTGGTTACGATGCCGACGACGCGGCCTTCGTCATCCACCACCGGGAACCCGGTGAAGTTGTAGCGCTCGACCAAGGCCTTGGCATCGGCCAGCGTCTGATTGGCGCGCAGGGTGACGGGATTGTAGACAATGCCGGATTCGAAACGCTTGACCCGGCGCACCTCACGGGCCTGTTCTTCGACCGTCAAGTTTTTGTGGATCACCCCGATGCCGCCGGCCTGTGCCATCGCGATGGCCATGCGCGCCTCGGTCACAGTGTCCATGGCCGAGCTGAGCAGCGGTATGTTCATGGTGATCGCGCGCGTCACGCGCGTGGACGTGTCTGCCGTTGCCGGCAGCACCGACGAGGCCGCCGGAACCAAAAGAACGTCATCAAAGGTGAGTGCCTCACGAATCTGCATCTGCTAACCCCATGCAAAACCCCGTTTGGCGGTGACCCTATTGCATGGTTTCGACAAAAGGAAAAGCCCCTGCCCCAACTTGTTCGCCCACAAACCGCCGCGATGGCGCGGAAAACGACGCAAGCCGTGCAAAACCTGCCGCGGATTGGCCTTTCCCTTTGCCTCGAAACCCATATCTTGCCGCCATACGCGCGAATATCGAAAAGGCAGGCCATCCATGACCACCGATCCCCTTGTCGTCTTTACCCCTTCGGGCAAACGCGGACATTTTCCCGTTGGCACTCCGATCCTGACGGCGGCCCGGCAGCTAGGGGTCGATCTGGATTCGGTCTGCGGCGGGCGCGGGATCTGCTCGAAATGCCAGATCACGCCCAGCTATGGCGAGTTTCCAAAACATGGCGTCACGGTCCGCGAAGACGCGCTGAGCGAATGGAACGCGGTCGAGCAGCGCTATGACGACAAGCGCGGTCTGAAACCGGGCCGGCGTTTGGGCTGTCAGGCCACCGTTCAGGGTGACGTGGTGATCGACGTTCCACCCGAAAGCCAGGTTCACCGCCAGGTGGTGCGCAAGGCCGCCGCCGCGCGGGCCATTACCATGGACCCGGCCACGCGCCTTTATTTCGTGGTGGTCGAGGAACCGGACATGCACTCGCCCACCGGCGATCTGGAACGGCTGGAGCGTGCCCTGCGCGAGCAGTGGCAGATCGACGCCGTCACCGCCGACCTATCGCTTCTGTCCAAACTTCAGCCGACCCTGCGCAAGGGCAAGTGGGAGGTCACGGTCGCCCTGCATAAAGGCCACAAGGACAGCGTGGCGCGCATTGTCGAAATCTGGCCCGGCCTGCACGAAAACGGGCTGTACGGGCTGGCCATCGACCTCGGCTCGACCACCATCGCCGCGCATCTGACCGATCTGGAAACCGGCGAGGTCAAGGCCTCCTCCGGCCTGATGAACCCGCAAATCCGGTTCGGCGAGGACCTCATGAGCCGCGTCTCTTATGCCATGATGAACCTTGGCGGTGATCAGGAAATGACTCGGGCCGTGCGCGAGGCGATCAACGAGCTGGTCACCTCGATCGCCGACGAGGCCGGGATCGACCCGGCCCTGATCGTGGAAACGGTATTCGTCTGCAACCCGGTCATGCACCACCTGCTGCTGGGTCTGGACCCAGTCGAGCTGGGCCAGGCGCCCTTCGCGCTGGCCACATCCGAAAGTGTCTCGCTGCCCGCGCGCGAGATGGATCTGACCACGATGAACCCGCGCGCGCAGGTCTACATCCTGCCCTGCATCGCGGGCCATGTGGGGGCCGACTGCGCCGCCGTAGCGCTGAGCGAAGAGCCGGGCAAGTCGCAGGACCTGGTGTTGATCGTGGACGTCGGCACCAATGCCGAGATCCTGCTGGGCAACACGACCCGCGTGCTGGCATGTTCCTCGCCCACCGGACCGGCGTTCGAGGGCGCGCAGATCAGTTCGGGCCAGCGCGCCGCGCCCGGCGCGATCGAGCGCATTCAGATCGACCCGGTGACCAAGGAACCCCGGTTCCGCGTGATCGGCTCGGACAAGTGGTCGGACGAAGACGGGTTCGAGACGGACATCGCCACCACCGGCATCACCGGCATCTGCGGGTCGGGCATCATCGAGGCGGTGGCCGAAATGCGCTTGGCCGGCCTGCTGGACGAGAGCGGCCTGATCGGCTCGGCCGAACAGACCGGCTCCAGCCGCTGCATCCCCGAGGGCCGCACTCATTCCTACCTGATCCATGATGCCAGCGCCGAAGGTGGCCCACGCATCACCGTGACCCAGGGCGACATTCGGGCGATCCAGTTGGCGAAATCCGCGCTCTATGCCGGGGCGCGGCTGCTGATGGACGAGATGGGCGTGGACAAGGTGGATCGCGTGGTGCTGGCCGGGGCGTTCGGCGCCCATATCTCGACCAAACATGCGATGGTTCTAGGCATGATCCCCGACGCGCCGCTGGACAAGGTCTCGAGCGCGGGCAACGCCGCCGGTACCGGCGCGCGCATCGCGCTGTGCAACATCGCCGCCCGTGCCGAGATCGAGCGCGTGGTGCGCGAGATCACCAAGGTCGAAACCGCGATCGAGCCGAAATTCCAAGAGCATTTCGTCGCCGCCAACGCGATCCCGCACAAGACCGACCCGTTCCCAGAACTGGCGAGGGTCGTCAGCCTGCCCGCCCCGTCCTTCAACACCGGGGGCGATGCGGAAAAAACTGGCCGCCGTCGCCGCAGAAAGGCATAGTCGAGCGAAACGCGGAGGGCGTCCTTGCAACTGGCGAATGAAGAACAAGCTGAATACTGGGGAAACTCGGCGTCAGGCACCAAGTGGTTGACCTTCGAGGACAAACTGGACCATATGCTGGCCCCGGTTCTGGACCTGGTTCTGGAGCGCGCCGAACTGACGTCCGGCCTGCGGGTGCTGGACATAGGCTGTGGCACCGGTGCCAGCACGGTCGCTGCGGCGCGCGCAGTCGGACCCGAGGGGCACGTTCTGGGTGCCGATATCTCGGGCCCGTTTCTTGACCGAGCCGCACTGCGTGCCGACGCGGCCGGCCTGCCCAACACCGCGTTTCAACTGGCCGATGCCCAAGTCGCACCGTTCGAGCCGGAATCCCGCGACGTGGCTATTTCGCGTTTTGGGGTGATGTTCTTCGACGATCCAGTCGCCGCTTTTGCCAATATCGCAAGGGCACTGGTTCCGGGCGGACGGATGATCTTTGCCGCCTGGGGGCCGCTGTCCGACAACCCGTGGTTTCGGGTGCCGCATGTGGCCGCCACGGCGCATCTGGGCCACCCACCCAAATACGGACGCCACGCGCCCGGCCCGCTGGCCTTTCAGGACATCGACCGCGTCACCCGCCTGATGACCCAGGCCGGGCTGCGCGATGTTTCCGGCGAACCTGTGACCCTGCGCCTGCCCGGCCTGAACAGCGTCGAGGAAACGGCCAGCCTGTGTACCCGCGTGGGGCCTGCCGCGCGAGTCATCGCGCATTTCGACGGGTCCGAGGACGACGCCCGCATCATCCAGCGCGCAGTTAAAAGCGAATTTGAACGCTTCGTCGTCGATGGTAATCCCGGGCTGCCCGCGGTCATCAACCTGTTTCAGGCCCGCCGCGCCGCCTAAGGCGGCCCCTGGCCGTTGCACCCATTGCGGCCAATGCCGCATCCTGGGCGACCTTTTCCGACCAAGGTCCGTGGCAAAGGGCGATCGGCCGGGCAATAGTGGGGGCAGCATGAAACTACCAAAGCCCGATCTCAGTTCAGGAAATTGGTCCCTGTCCCGCGCCTATCTTGCGGCCAGCGTCGTGGTTATGGGGACCGGCGCTGTCGTAATCGGCGGCTGGGTCACGGGCCGGATCGAAGATGCGGTCGTACAGAACTCTGCCAATTCCGCAGCCCTCTACATGGAAAGCATCCTGTCGCCGCTCAGCCAGGAACTAGCCCACGGCGACAGCCTTTCGGACCCGGCAGCGCGGGCCGTGTCCGAACTGTTCGATCAGCAATCGATGCAAGAGCGGATCGTCTCGTACAAGATATGGAAAAAGGACGGGCTGATCGCCCATGCGTCAGACCCCGACATCATCGGACGCACGTTTCCCCCCACCGACGATCTGAAACGCGCCTGGTCGGGGCAGATCTCGGGTTCGTTCGAGAAACTAGACCGCGCCGAGAACCAGGCCGAGGCCGCGATGGGCATTCCGCTGCTGGAAGTCTACAGCCCCATACGCGAGATCTGGTCCGGCGAGATCATCGCCGTCGGCGAGTTCTATCAGCGCGCGGATCAGTTGCAGACCGACCTGATGCAGGCCAGACGCACCAGTTGGCTGGTGGTGGCCACGACCTTCGGGCTGAGCACGCTGATCCTATACCTGATCGTGGCGGTCGGCGACCGGACGATCCGCACCCAGTCCGACCTGTTGAAGACCCGTCTGGCCGACAGCCTGAAAATGTCGCAACAAAACGCCGACCTGCGCGCGCGGGTGATCGAGGCATCGGACCGGTCAACCGCCCAAACCGACCGCTTTCTGCGCAAACTCGGCGCCGAGCTGCATGACGGCCCGGCCCAGTATCTGGCGTTGGCAGCGCTGCGGTTGGATTCGGCCTTTCCCCAAGACGGGTCCGGCAACAAGGTCGCCCACGAGGTTCACCAATCGATTCAACGCGCGCTGACCGAGATCCGCGCCCTGTCCCGCGGGCTGGCGGCCCCCGACATAGAGACGCTGGACCTTGAGGACGTGATCGTGCGCGCCGCCAGCGACCGGTCGGTTCCCGACGCGCCCGCCCCCGAGTTGTCGATCAGCGGCGACGTGATGCCCGCGTTGTCCTACGCCGAAAAGCTGTGCGTTTTCCGGTTCGTGCAGGAGGCCCTGTCGAATGCCGCCCGTCACGCACAAGGGGCGAAATGCACCGTTACCTGCGCTTCAAGCCCCGACGAGCTGTCGGTGGCGGTCGCTGATGATGGTCCGGGGTTCGATCCGTCAGACGCCATCAAGCTGGGCACCGAGGGCGGTCAGGGCCTGATGGGGCTGCGCGACCGGGTGGAAAGCATCGGAGGGCGTTTCGAGCTCAAAACCGCCCCCGGTGCGGGAACAACGATCAAAATGACTCTGTTTCACAGGCAAGCGAGGCCGAGATGACCACGACAATCGTATTGGCGGACGATCACCCGATTTTTCGGGACGGATTGCGCCGGACATTGGAAGATTCGGGTGAATTCAAGGTGCTGGCGGCCGGCGAGAGCGCCAATGAGGCCGTGCAACTGACCCGAGACCACAAACCCGACCTCGTCATCCTGGACCTGTCCATGCCGGGCGGCGGAATCGCCGCCACGCGGCAGATCGCGGCCATGGAGGATCCACCGCGCATTGCCATTCTGACCGTCTCCGAGGACAGCAACGACGTCGCCGACGCGCTGGAGGCCGGGGCGACGGGTTACATCCTAAAGGGCGTCACGGCCAGCGCCTTGACCGGATCGCTGCGCAGCATCGCCGCCGGCGAAGGGGTCGTGTCCCCCGGGCTGGCCGCGCGGGTCCTGTTCTCGATCGGAAAGAGCAAGACCAAGGCGGCCGAACCTGACGGGCTGAGCGACCTGACGCATCGCGAAGAGGAAATCTTGCGTCGCGTGGCCCAAGGGCTGAGCAATCGCGAAATCGCCGAAGAGCTGACGCTCCAGGAAAAGACCGTAAAGCATTATATGACAAGCATTCTGTCCAAGCTGCATGCCCGAAACCGGGTCGAGGCGGCGCTGATCGCCCACGACGCCTGGAAAACCTGACGCCCAACTGAAAACGGCCCCCGGAAATTCCGGAGGCCGTACTTGGTTTGCTCGACGGCTTGCTCAGTTCGTGATCGCGTTCAACCGCTGCATATCGGCCGAGGTTGCCGGGCGTTCGACCACTGTCCGGTTGTATGGATCCTTCAACTCGTACCGGCCGGCCTCGATTTCCTCTTTCCAGCCATTGGTATAGCGCACCTCGATATTGCTGCCCTGGCGTTCAACCTTGGCTGGCCGGCCACCGGCACTGTTGCCACCAGACGGCACGCTGTTGATGGTCACGCTGTCGGCCAGCGAACGCAGTCGGGTCAAGTCAGAGCCGGTCGCCGGTCGCTCCTCAACCGTACGGTTCTGCGCGTTCTTGCGTTCATAGCGCCCGTTCTCGATTTCTTCCTTGGTGCCGTCTGAATAGCGAATCTCGACGCCGCTGGCGCTGGTTTCAATCTTGGTCACGCGCACCGGGCCATTGCCCGATCCCGACGCGGCAGCGGATCCGCCGCGCTTGCTTTTGCCGCTGCGGGACTTGTCGTCGTCGTCATCATCGTCGTCGTCCCGGTCATCATCGCGGTCATCATCCCGATCGTCGTCTCGGTCATCGTCGCGGTCATCATCCCGATCGTCGTCTCGGTCATCGTCGCGGTCATCATCCCGATCGTCGTCCCGGTCATCGTCGCGGTCGTCGTCACCATCCTTGCCTTTGCCGCTTTTTGCAAAAGCATAGGAGGGATCCACATGGAAACCGGAGTCAAAGTCAAAACTCAGCGAATAGGGGCTGGCGGCGAAGGCTGACGCCAGGGCTGCGGTGCTCAACAACCTTGCGATTTTCGCTTTCACGCTCATCTCGATATCCTTTCCTGTCAAAACGCCCTTCCTGACGCTATTGGGAAAAGGCTAACAGGCTGGGGACACGGCAACATCGGCCCATGGTCGGGCGAATTTTCGGCCCTTGGGACCCTGCCCCACAGGTCTTTCATCCGATCAGGATGCACACGTACCGGCTTGACGCCGAGACAACGCGATTTCGATGTCAATCAATCGCGCGATTGGGGGATGGCCTTGAGATAGCTGGCAATGGCCAGACGATCTGCGTCGCTCAGCTTCGCGGTATTCAGCACCACCTCGGCCATCTCGCCCCCGGCGCTGTCATAGTCCGGCGTGAACCCGGACCTCAGATACTCGGCAATATCCGCTTCGGACCAGTCCAGCTGATCGGGGTCCAGCCCCGGGATGCGCCCCTTTCCGCTGGGATTCGGGGCGCCCTGCAGCCATTTCGACAGGATCAACCCGCCCAGGGCATTGCGCGGGGTATGACATTCTCCGCAATGGCCCAGAGCCTCGACAAGGTAGCGGCCGCGCTGCTGCTGGCCGGACAGATCTCCGTCCATGATCCAGCCAGACCGCAGAAACAGCAGCTTCCACCCTCCCAAGGCCAGCCGCAGATTGAACGGAAAACCTACCTCGTGGGGTGCATTGGGCGTGGCGTCGGCTGGAAGGCTCATCAGGAAGGCATGCAACGAGACGACATCCTGCGGCGCCATCCTGACGTAGGACGCATAGGGGAAGGCTGGGTAATAATGCTGTCGGTCCGGGCTGCTGCCATGCCATAGCGCGCTTGCCAGATCGACGGGCGTCCAATCGCCGATCCCGTGAACCGGATCACTGGATATGTTGGGCGCGACGAAGGTACCGAACGGCGTCGAAAACCTGCGCCCACCGGACAAAACCAGGCGGGTATCGCCCTCGGCCCCGGGTGCCGAATGGCAGGCCGCGCAGCCGGCGGCATGAAACGCCTGTTCACCCTGCGCAATGTCGGGAGCCAGACCGCTCAACCTCGCCGGATCAGCCAAACGCGGGCGGGTCACGAAAAGTCCCGCGCCCACGATCACGGCCGCGCAGGCGGCGGCCGTGAATCCCCATTTTCGCATTCCACCGTTACTCCTTGGGGGCGCGATAGGCCTTGTGGCACGCCGAACACGCCCCGCCCAGAGGCCCCATCGCGGCCTTCAGGGCATCAAGATCCTGCCCGGCGGCCGACTGCATGGCAACAGCGGCTTCGGCCAGGGCCTGCCCCTTGGCGCTGACATCAGGGAAATTCTGCCAGATCGCCGGCAAAGCACGCGAAGACGGATCGCCCGCATTGTCGGTTCCGGCCGGCCACATCGCCGACTGATCGACTTGGGTCAGCGTGGCCAGATTGTTCGCCGCCGCCGCCGCGACCTTGGCATCGTATTCCGCCTCACCCTTGGCCATGGCGCCCAACTGACCGATGTTGAACGCATAAAGCGACATCAGAGACTGCCGCGCCTTAACTGCGGGGTTCTTCGCCTCTTGCGCCATGCTGGTACCTACGATCGCAACCGACAGAAGACCGGCCGCCGCAAAAGAAAGATATTTGGTCATAATTCTGCTCCCTTGTTGAACACACAAAGACTAGCTTGAATAATTTTTCTTGTAATTGTTTGATATTTTGCTGAGCCTGTTCATTTATGAACAAGACAAACTGGGATGACATCCGCTTCGTGCTGGCCGTCCGTCGCCATGGTTCATTGAACGCTGCCGCGACGGCCCTGAACGTTACGCATGCCACGGTCCTGCGCCGGGTCGCTGCGTTCGAGCAGCGCCACGGTTGCCATCTGTTCGGCAAAGCCACGTCCGGCTATGTACCCCGCCCCGAGGCACAGCAGATCTTCGCCGCAATGGAGGATGTCGAAAACGCGGTTCTGGCGCTGGATCGTACGATTGCAGGGGCCGACCGGTCCCCGGTCGGAAAAGTGCGGATCGCTTCGACGGACAGCCTGTGCCAGATCGTGCTGCCATGTATCTTGCGCCGAATCTCGGAACGGTTTCCGGGGCTTGAATTCACTTTGCTCAGCAACAATACGCATCACGACCTGACCCGCCTGACGGCGGATATCGTGGTGCGCCCGTCCCCGGGATTGGATGGCGGCCTGACCGGCCAGATGGCCGGCACACTGCGCTTTGCCGTCTATTACGATGGCACGCCCGGCCAGAAATGGCTGGCCCTGCAAGGCGCGCTGGGCAAGTCGATGCCCGCGCAGTGGATGGCGGACAACATCGCGCCCGCGGCCATCATCAGCGGTGCCGACAGCTTCCTGGTCCTGCGGCAGATGGCTGCCGAAGGAGCGGGCAGGACGTTCCTGCCGACCTTCGTCGGAGACGCCGACCCCAGACTAAAGCGCGACCCCGAAACACCCCCCGGAATGGCCGTGCCCCTTTGGGTCGCCATGCTGGAAGAGATTGCCCACACTCCCCGGTTCGCGCTGGTGCGTGACCAACTGCTGGCACGGCTTAGACCGCTGTTTGCAGCAGAGCACGCCTGACGCTAAAACGAGCGCAACACATTGCAATGTGAGAGAAATCTGGAGCGGGTAGCGGGAATCGAACCCGCGCGTTCAGCTTGGGAAGCTGACAGGCTACCATTACATCATACCCGCCGCAGGAGCTGAAATAGCACCGGATGCGCACCGGGATCAAGCGGCGATCTGCTGGAAAGACGCGTTATTGCCACAGAAAAAGGCCGGGCTGAACACCCGGCCCCGGAACAGCGTCAAACCCACATCAGGCCCGGCGGCGGCGGCCGCCTCCCCGACGGCCACGCGCGCCCTCGCTTTCGGCGCCTGCGGCATCGGCCGGCTTGTTGAACTTGATCCATTCGCCGCCATGCGGGTCGTTGTTGGTCAGCAGGTTGGCGGCGCGGATGGCCTCCATTTCCTTGCCGGCGCGCGGCTTGGTCGAGCCCAGACCGAACATCTGAACGAAGGTTTCGTCGTCCATGCCCTCGGGCAGGATGATGCCCGCCGCCGCAACCTCGGCCCTTTTCTCAGCAATCTTCTTCTGCGCCACCGGCAGCGCCACCGGGTTCATGATGGCCGAGGTCATGCCCGCGCCCATCGCCATCGGCAGGAAGGCGTTGTTGATGCCGTGACGGTTCGGCAGACCGAACGAGATGTTGGACGCACCGCAGGTGGTGTTCACGCCCAGCTCTTCGCGCAGGCGGCGCACCAGGGCAAAGACCTGAAGCCCCGCAGTTGCCATCGCACCGATCGGCATCACCAGCGGGTCCACAACGATGTCGTGGGCCGGAATGCCATAGTCGGCGGCGCGCTGGACGATCTTCTTGGCAACCTCAAAGCGCACGTCGGGATCTTCGGAAATGCCCGTATCGTCGTTCGAGATCGCAACGACCGGCACGTTGTATTTCTTGACCAGCGGCAGCACCAGTTCCAGGCGATCCTCCTCGCCGGTGACCGAGTTCAGCAACGGGCGGCCTTCGGCAGCCTCGAGCCCGGCCTCCAACGCGCCCGGAACCGAACTGTCGATGCACAGCGGCACATCGACCAGACCCTGCACCAGTTCGACGATCTGTTTCATCAGCGGCGGTTCGGTCTCGTTCGGGTTGGGGTTCGAGTTGTAAACCACGCCCGCGTTGATATCGAGCACGGTCGCCCCGGCCGCCACCTGCGCCAGCGCGTCCTGCTCAACGGTCGAGAAATCGCCCGCTTCCAGCTCGGCTGCCAGCTTCTTGCGGCCGGTGGGGTTGATCCGCTCGCCGATCACGCAGAACGGCTGATCGAAGCCGATGATCGCGGTTTTGGTCTTTGATTCTACGACTGTACGGGTCATGTCCGGTCCTTAAGCGTTTGCAGGCTTCGTCGAGGCGCCGCCGTTTTCGATGGCCCAGTTGGCATTGGTCTTGATGCCGCCAAGCGGGAAGAAGTGTACGTTGGTGATGTTGAAGTCGGGGTTGGCCGCCTTGTGCTGGGCCAATTCGGTAATCACGTCGGTCGGCTCGTAGGGCAGCAGCAGCTTGGACACGTCCGTGGCGCGCTTCTGCAGCACCTTCAGCGACGGGCCCACGCCGCAGGCGATCGCGAATTTGATCAGCGTCTGCAGCTTGGCCGGACCGGCGATGCCGATGTGGATCGGCAGGTCGATCCCGGCCGCCTTCAGGCCTTCGGCCCATGCGATGATCGGCTTGGCGTCAAAGGCAAACTGGGTGGCCAGCGCCATTTCGGCGTCGGTGGTTTCGCTGAATTTCTGCTTCCAGCGCAACGCCTCGTCCACGTTTTTGGTCGAGCCGTCCGGGTCGATATCCTTGTTGCCCTCGGGGTGACCTGCGACGTGCAGACGCTTGAAGCCCGCCTTGTCGAACAGTCCCGTCTCAAGCAACTGCATCGAGCTGTCGAACTCGCCATGCGGCTTGTCCACGCCCCCGGCCAGCAGCAGCGCCTGATCGACGCCGGCCTCGCCCTGATACATGGCGATCCAGTTCTCCAGCGTCGCCCCGTCCTTGATGATGCGGGCCGGGAAATGCGGCATGACCGGGTAGCCCTCGGCCGAGATCCGCTTGGCGGTCTTGACCATGTCCTCGATCGGCGTGCCCTCGATATGGGCGATGTAGACGCGCGTGCCTTCGGGCAGCAGATCGCGAAAATCTTCGACCTTCTCGGCGGTGCGCGGCATCACCTCGATCGAATACCCTTTCAGAAAGGCTTCGACGGCAGGGTTCACCGGGGCCTTTTCGGCCGCATCACGTTTCTTGAAGTTCAGCAAAGCCATCGCGGCCTCCCATAAAGATCTGGGGCTCATGCCCAACCGTCATTTCCGATCAGGGCCTTGAGGCGATCCTGATCGTATTCCGTTTCCAGGCGCAGCGCCTGGGCCTCGGCGATCTCGGCCGGGTCGCCCTCAACCTCGAACGGCTCGGCCTTGCGCCACTCGGCCAGGTAGGCGTCGCTGTCCTTGGCGTTCACCTTCATGGCGGCGCGGTCGATGGCCTGTTCGAACCGTTCCGACAATTGCCGCTTGGCCCCGCGCCGGCCCTTGCCGACGATGACCTGAGCGGGAATGTCGCGCCAGTATACGATGGTGACGTCAGGCATTGATCGTGATTCCTCCTAACCAGATGGTCCGGTTCTAAACGGCAATGTGGGGCCGGGTCGGTCGGATTTCGACACCCGGCGCTGTTCCAGCGACCTTTTCGCCCCCTTGGGATACAGCGCCTCGGGTCGTCTCTCCAGTGCCGAGGGGCATCAAAATCCTCATGACCTTAATGAGCATCTTGCACGTCGGACGCCCGCAACCTAATGTCGGGGTAACTCGTAAATCGGAGGGCGTGACGATGGCGCCCAAGCGTCCCAAAGGTGCGGGCGCGTTCCCGAAAGTGGTCGAAAGCCCCGCGCCGGCAAGACCCGATCCAGATGCGCTGTATGCGGCGCTGGATCTGGGAACAAATAGCTGCCGCATGTTGATCGCCCAGCCCAAGGGCAGCGGGTTCCATGTGGTGGACAGCTTCTCGAAGTCCGTGCAACTGGGCTCGGGGCTTGAACGGACCGGACGTCTGTCGCGGTCCTCTATGGCGCGCACCATTCAAGCCTTGCGCATCTGCCAGCAGAAGCTGAAGCGAAACAAGGTCAAGCGCATGCGGCTGGTGGCGACCGAAGCCTGCCGTCGCGCCCGGAACGCGCGCGACTTCATCCGGCAGGTGAAACGCGAAACCGGCCTGACCTTGGAGATCATCCAACCCGAGGAAGAGGCGCGCCTGGCCGTGATTTCATGCGCGCCGCTGGTCAGCACCAAGACCGAGCAGCTGCTGGTGGTCGATATCGGCGGCGGCTCGACCGAGCTGGTCTGGATCGACCTGTCCTCGGTGCCGCGGCGCGACCGGCCATCGGCGATCATGCGGTTGCACAACGGGTTCCACACCGCCGACAGCCCCTTTCCTGCGGCCAAGGTGGTGGACTGGATCAGCGTGCCGCTGGGCGTGGCCACCCTGCGCGACCAATTCCACGATGTCGAGGACGACGCCGCCCGGTTCGCGCTGATGAGCTGGTTCTTCGAAGAAAACCTGGCCGATTTCGCCCCCTACAAGGATGAACAGGCCCGCGAGGGGTTCCAGATCGTCGGCACCAGCGGCACAGTCACGACGGTCGCGGCCTCGCATCTGGGGTTGAAGCGTTATGACCGCACCAAGGTGGACGGGCTGCGCATGACCAGTGATCAGATTGACAAGGTGATACGCGGCTATCTAGAACTCGGCCCTCAGGGTCGGCGCCGCGATCCGCGCATCGGCGAGGACCGGCAGGCCCTGATCATGTCCGGCTCGGCCATTTTGCAGGCGCTGCTGCGCTGCTGGCCCACCGACCGCCTTTCGGTTGCGGATCGGGGGCTGCGCGAGGGTCTGCTCTATGCCCAGATGAGCGCGGACGGGGTATTGGAAGACGGACCGTTCTGATGGCGAAGACACCAACCGGCAAAAACACCTCGGGGCGCGGGCAGCGTGACCTGAAGGTCAAGGTCAAGACCGCACGCGGGCGCAAGCTCAGCTCGACCCGTTGGTTGCAGCGGCAGCTGAACGACCCCTATGTGAAACGGGCGCAGGCCGAGGGGTATCGCGGGCGCGCGGCCTACAAGATCATGGAGTTGGACGACAAATACCGGTTCCTGGTGCCGGGCGCGCGGGTCGTCGATCTGGGCTGTGCGCCGGGGGGCTGGTGCCAGGTCGCGGTCAAACGCGTGAACGCGCTGGGCGAGAAATCGGGCAAGCGGATCGGCACCGTTCTGGGCATCGACCTGCAAGAGGTCGAACCCATCGCCGGTGCCGAGATCCATCAGTTGGACTTCATGGAAGACGACGCCGACGAGAAGGTCAAAGCCTGGCTGGGCGGCAAGGCCGACGTGGTCATGTCGGACATGGCCGCCGCGTCGTCGGGGCACAAGCAAACCGACCACCTGCGCATTATCGCCCTGTGTGAAACCGCCGCCTATTTCGCCTTCGACGTTCTGGAACAGGGCGGCACCTTTGTCGCCAAGGTTCTGGCAGGCGGGGCCGAGGGCGACCTGCAGAAACTGCTGAAACAGAAGTTCGAGAAGGTCGCGAACGTCAAGCCGCCGGCGTCTCGGTCGGACAGTTCCGAGAAATTCGTGGTTGCCACCGGGTTCCGGGGCTGAGCTTAAATGTCTTCCGCGGTTTTTGCGCCCGCGAACTGCTGTTCCCGCAGGGATGCGGTAGCCAACCCCAGCAGCATCAACGCGTCGCCATGCCCGAGATAGACGACGGGACGGCTGCGCAGGGATTCGATCCGTTGAACCAGCGCCGGGTCGCGTGGCATCGCGGCTTTCTCGGACCTCGTGGGCGGGAATGTCGAATGCAGCATGGTACACCCATCACCAAACGGGCCTTTTGCCCTCGGCGAAGGGATAGGTCGGAAATCTGCCGTCAAGATGGCAGGATCGGGGAAGTTCGGTGCCGGGTCAGCGGCCCAGTTGATCGGCCAGCGCCCCAAGCGCCGCGCTGTCGGGCAGAACCTTCAGCCCCTCGCGCAGAACGGCGCGCGCGGCCTCGACGCCGCGATTGATCTGCGCCAGTTGGACCAGCATCGGCCAGGCCTCTTCGCGCTGGGGATCCAGGGTCACCACCTGACGAAAGGCCTGTTCGGCCGCCGACGCGTTGCGCAGCGTCAGCGCCATGCCACCCAAAACCAGATGCGTTTCGGGGAAGTCCAGCCGGTTCGACAAAGTGCGCTGCCAATCAGCCATGGCTTCGCGCGCGTTGGTGCGCTGCAACGGGGTCAGCGCCTGCCCGGGTACGGTCAGGAATTCCTTGGCGGCCGACAGCCGGACGGACCGGACCGAGTCGGACAGCAACGGGGACAGCCGGTCGATCCGGTCTGGCAGGTCGGCGGACCGTTGCAGCGGAACCGCATTGGCCCGCACCAGCGGGTCGGCATCCGCCAGCAGACCGGCAGTGGTCGCCGCCAGATCCGCAGACCCATGCTGTTGCAGCAGATAGGCCGCGGTGGCCCGCACGATGCCCGGCTGATCCACGTCCAGTGCGATCGCCATCAGAGCTTTGGGGTCGGCGCCCTGACCGGAAAAGGCCGGCGCGAAGACCGTGCCGAAATGCGGCCGGCGGTGGGCCGGGTCCGGGTACCACGCGTCGATCGTGGCAGCAGCCCATGGCTGATCCCGATCGCTGTGGCAATCGGTACAGGCGTCCGCGCCGAGGCCCAGATCGGGGCGCGGCACACGGAAACTGTGGTCGCGCCTGCCATCGACACCCATGTAGACCCGCTCGATCATGTGGCAGCTTTTGCATTGCGCCCCCTCGCCCCCAGGCGTGTGGCGATGGTGCGCGGGATCGTCGTACAGCGCCTTGCGCAGGGTCGGAAAATCGGGATTGCCCGCCGGGGAATGGCACTGCGTGCAGACGGCGTTGCCCTCGGCCTTCAAGGTTGCGCCGTGCGCCTCGTGGCAATTCAGACAGCCAACGCCCTTCGCGTACATCTTTGATTGCAGAAACGAGCCGTAGACATAGACCTCGTCCATGATCTGGCCATCGGGCTGGTAAAGACCGGGACGCAGAAGGGCCAGATTGTAGGCATCGTGGAACGGTATGCCCGGCAGCGGATTTCCATCCGCGAACGCCTCGCGGCGGGAATGGCAGGAGGCGCATTGCTGAATCTCGGCCTCGGTGTCCCCCCTGCCCCAGCGCATAGAAAACCCGAACGCGTCCAGCCCAGCAGGCATGGTCTGGCCACGGGCCCACTCCAGATGGGCCGAGCCCGGACCGTGGCAGGCCTCGCACCCCACGCCGATCTCGGACTGAGTCGAGGCATAGCTCTGCGTCTGCACGTCAAAGTTCTTCTTGAACTCGGTCGCGTGACATTCAGCGCAGCGGGCGTTCCAGGTCTTGTAGGAGCCCGTCCAGTGCAACCCGTCGTCCGGGGGCAGATCCTGATCCGGGTAGAGGTGGTACCAGCGTTTTTCCACCGTGTCCCAGACCACGTCGAAGCTCTGCAATCGGCCGGGTTCGGTTTCGAACAGATATTGCTGCAACGGCTCGATGCCCACGACGGAGTGGACCCTGTATGTCCGCGTTTGGCCGTCCTGCTCGGTCACGTCTGCGATGTAGACGCCATCTTCCTGTCGGAACTCGACCGCCATGCCGTTGTCCGCGAATGTCGTGCCGTCGAAATCGGCCACCACGTTTTCAGGAGTGGGCGCGGTCCAGGCCTTGGCGTGATGGGACCCGATCCACGCTTGCACTTGTTCGTCATGGCAATCGCGGCAGGCTTCCGAGCCGACATAGTCCTGCGCCACCGTTGGCCCGGCAAGCAGGATGCAGGCCAAGGAGATTGCGGATGCCCATGCGGCGTGCGGCCAAATCGTCATACGTTTCCGACCTCGTCCTGATTGTCGATATCCATCAGCGCACCGTTGAATTCGGCGCCAAAGATCATGATGGCCGCGCTCAGATACAGAAAGATCAATGCGGCCATGGCGCCGGCCAGCCCCGCATAGGTGGCGCTGTAGCTTGCGAACTGACCGACATAGAGCGAGAACGCCAGCCCGCCGGCCAGCCACAAACCCAGCGTCAACAGCACGCCAGGAAGGATCTGGCGCAGCGAATGCCGGCCGACCGGCAGAACCAGATGGGCCAGCAGCACCGTCAGTGCCGGGACCGCCACGGCGAAGGTCCACCGCAGGCGTTCGACCGACAACCAGTCAGCGACATTCACTGACGTCTTCTCGGACATCAGGCGGGAATAGATCGGCAACAGCAGTTCAACCGCCGCAACGATCAAAATCGCGGCGCCACCCAGAATGACCAGCCCCAGACAGAACAGGCGCGTTTTCCAGAACGGCCAGCTGTCGGTGTCGTGATAGGCCTGATTGATGGCCGCCCGAACGGCTACTACTCCGTTCGACGCGAAATAGACGGCAAGCACTGCACCCAAGGTGATCGTTCCCGACCCTGCCCCGTTCAAAACCGCGCGAAGTTCGGCCACGATCGGCTCGGCCACGTCCTTGGGCCAGACGCCGAAAATCAGGCCGATCATCTCGTCGGTGACATAGTCCTGCGACAGCAGGCCGGCCAGAGACACAGTGAACAGGGCAAAGGGAAACAGCGCCAGCATCAGAGACATGGCGACATGGCTGCTCATGACGAACCCGTTCTTGTCGTCGAAGCGCCGGACGGCCAGCCAAAGCGCCCGAACGAAACGGCCCAAAACGGGAATCAGGACTTGTGTCATGTGGAAACCCTAGCCTGCAACTCACGACGAAAGAACCGGCCAATGCGTCAATTGCACGAGAATTTTCCGAATAACTGTTTGGCCCGATTGCACAAAGCCTGCCGTCCGTGCAGGATCGCCATTGGACAATACCGTTGCAACCAGCTCGCGCTGGAACAGCCGAGGCCCGAATGACGAAATCCGCTCCGCCGACCCGCACACCGCTGAGGTTGAGTGTCGTTCGCGACGTCACCATCGTGCTGACCCTAGTGGTGCTGGGGCTTTACGCAGGTGCAAGTTTTCTGGTTCCGCTGACCATGGCGCTGTTGATCAACGTGCTGATCATAGCGCTCAGCGACCGTGTGATCGCTCTGACCCGCGCGCCGGTGTGGCTGGCAAATCTGGCTGCCGTCACGGTGGTTCTGGCCGGCCTGTTCATGATCACCTACATCCTGGGCAGTCAGGCCACGCAGTTCGCACGGACCGCGGGCGACTACGAAAACCAGCTCGACGGCGTTATCAACCGCGTGACCGGCCTGGTCGGGAACGATGTGACCGCCTTTGTGCGCGACAATCTGATCAGCATGGACATGGCCTCGGTCGCGCGGGTTCTGCTGGGCAGCGCCACCTCGATGCTGAACCAGTTTTTCCTGATCAGCCTGTATGTCGCCTTCCTGATGGCCGAGCGGCTGGCCTTCCGCAAAAAGCTGAAGATCGCGGCCGGAAATCCCGTCACCGGGGGCGACCTTTCCACGGTTCTGGATGCGATAACCTTCAGTCTGCAGCGCTATGTCGGGGTCAAGACCTTCATCAGCCTTGTCACGGCCGGGATCAGCTATACCATCTTTCGGGCTCTGGGGCTGGAATA
Organism: Ruegeria sp. BHSB172; assembly: GCF_059613165.1. NCBI lineage: Bacteria > Pseudomonadati > Pseudomonadota > Alphaproteobacteria > Rhodobacterales > Roseobacteraceae > Ruegeria > Ruegeria sp. BHSB172. The sequence goes on along the minus strand of NZ_JBXWRZ010000001.1, from coordinate 161,628 downwards.
CGCGGAAACTTGGGCCGTTCTGACCTTTGCGCTGAACTTCATCCCGTCGATCGGCTCGATCATCGCGGTTGTCTTTCCGGCGATGATCGCCCTTGTTCAGTTCGAAACGCTCGGCCCCTTCCTGGTGATCGTGTTCGGGTGCGGCACGATCCAATTCCTGATCGGCAACTTCCTGGATCCGGCCCTGCTGGGCCGTTCGCTGAACATGTCAACCTTTCTGGTGATTCTGGCGCTGACCTTCTGGACCACGGTCTGGGGTCTGATCGGCGCGTTTCTCAGCGTTCCGTTGACTGTGTGCATTCTGATCATCTTCAGCCACATACCGGCCCTGCGCCCCGTCGCCGTTTTGATGTCGTTGGACGGGCGCCTGGCCGAGGACGTCAAGTCGCCGCGTGCCTGACTTCGGTTGAACACCCTGAAATCAGGGGTGGATCGGCCATGAATGCGCTGCTAGCCTCCAAATATTGCAATGGCTTGGCCGAATGATCCACCGGGTCTGGCGCGAAGTGTTTGGATGACCGTTTGTGATGATTGGACCGCCATGACACCGCTTGACCAAATCAACGATCTGAAAGCCCGGATGGCCCGATCGATCATCGGACAGACAGAGGTCATCGACCGCCTTCTGATCGGCCTGCTGGCCAACGGGAACCTGCTGATCGAAGGTTTGCCCGGCCTCGCTAAAACTCGTGCAGTAAAGGCGATGGCCCGCAATCTTGATGCCGAATTCAGCCGCATCCAGTTCACGCCCGACCTGCTGCCGTCCGACGTCACAGGGACCGAGGTCTATACCCAGACCGAAGCAGGCGGCACCTTCCGGTTCGAGCCCGGCCCGATCTTCGCCAATATCGTCCTGGCGGACGAGATCAACCGCGCGCCGGCCAAGGTTCAGGCCGCGCTGCTTGAGGCGATGGAGGAACGGCAGGTCACCGTGTCCGGCACCACCCACAAGATGGAGCCGCTGTTCATCGTGATGGCCACCCAGAACCCGATCGAACAGGAAGGAACCTATCCGCTGCCCGAGGCGCAGATGGACCGGTTCCTGATGCATGTAAAGATCACCTACCCCCCGGTCGAGGACGAGGTGCTGGTGATCCGTCTGGTCCGCGGCGAGGACACCGCCGCCAATTCCGGGACCACTGCCGAGAAACCGTCACCAATCCCGCAGGATGCCGTTTTTGCCGCCCGGCAGCAGATCGGGCAAATGCATGTCTCGGATGCGATGGATCGGTACATGGCCGATCTTGTTCAGGCGACCCGGACGCCGTCCGCGCTCAGCGATGACCTCGCCGCGTGGATCGAGATCGGCGCCAGTCCGCGGGCATCGCTGGCGCTGGACAAGTGCGGCCGGGCCCATGCCTGGATGAACGGGCGCGATTATGTCGACCCGGCCGACATCCGTGCCATTGCCCATGACGTGTTCCGCCACCGTATCACGCTGAGTTTCGAAGCGCAGGGCGACGCCAAGACCGCCGATGACGTGATCGACGAGATCCTGAAGCTCGTCGCCCTGCCCTGATCGTAACAAAGGAGAGCCGCGTGTCCCCGACCGCAGCGACATCCCGCGACCCACGCATCCACGTCGATGCCCGCCACCTGCTGAGCCTCGGCGGGCGCACCGGCGCGCTCAGCCTTCTGCCCCGGCAGCCGGCCCGTTCGGTGCTGAACGGCCGCCATGCCTCACGCCTGCGCGGGCGCGGCCTGAATTTCGAGGAACTGCGCACCTATCTGCCCGGAGACGACATCCGCACGATCGACTGGAAAGTGACGGCCCGAACGGGCGAGCCACATGTGCGCGTCTACACCGAAGAGCGTGACCGCCCGGCGCTGCTGCTAGTGGATCAGCGGGTTTCGATGTTCTTCGGCACAAAAGTCTACATGAAATCGGTAGTGGCGGCCGAGGCCGCGGCCATCGCCGCCCATCGGGTTTTGGCACAGGGCGACCGCGTCGGCGGTATCGTGTTCGGCGATACCGACGTGGCCGAGCATCGACCACAGCGCCGCCCGGCGGCTTTGCGGCGGTTTCTGTCCTCGCTCGGCGCACTCAATTGCAGCCTGAATGCCAGGCTGCGCCCACAGACCACGGTCTCGCTGAACCAGGTGCTGCAACAGGCTGCGCGCATCGCACATACCAATGCCTTGGTCTGTGTGTTCTCGGACTTTGACGGCCTGACCGACGGGTCCGAACGGCTACTGCGCCGCCTGGCCCATTCCAATGACCTGATCCTGTTCGACATTTCCGACCCGATCTCGCGCCACATGCCGCCCGAGCTGCGGCTGACGGTCTCGGACGGCGACCAGCAGATCGAACTGGACGCGTCTGACCGCCAAATGTCGGACCGCGTGACCCAAGCGATGGAGCAGAGGTTGGCGCAGCTACAATCCTGGTCGCGCCGATACGGGTTTCCGATCGTCCCGCTGACCACGGCCGAGCCCGCATTGGCCCAGATACTCCGGCTGTTCGGCCACCAAGGGGGACGGTCATGACCCCGGACACCGAAGGCAAATCGCTGGTCGAACTGCTGGACATGCTGAAACCGGCGCCCGAGCCGGCTCCGATTTCCATGGTACCGCAGACCTGGGGCTGGGTTGTTCTGGCGGTGGCGCTGTTGCTCGTGGTTGGTCTGATCCTCGTGACGATCTGGCGGCACCGGCGGGCAAATGCCTATCGGCGGCTTGCGCTGAAGGAATTGGACCGGTGTCAGAATGACCCGGCCAAAGCCGCCGAGATCGTTCGCCGTGCCGCCCTTGCCGCCTTTCCCCGGTCTCAGGTGGCCGGTTTGACCGGTGAAAACTGGTCGAATTTTTTGGGCCAAACCGCTGACCTGTCAGGGTTTTCCGCCTCTGCCCTCGGCAACCTGGCAGCCGCCCCCTACCGCAAGGGGATCTCAGACCCGAATGCCGCTGAACTGGCGCGGTACTGGATCAAGTCGCATCGGTCCAAGGGGGCGGCGTGATGTTCAGTTTCGCCGCGCCTTGGGTTTTTCTTCTGCTGCCACTGCCGGCAGTGGTCTATTTCCTTGCTCCGCCGCACCGGCAACGGGTCGATGCCATTCGCATCCCGTTCTTTCGCCACGTCGCCCAGGCTGCCGGGGCCGAGCCGCAGTCTGGCTCGGTAACACTGAGACGCACGCGGATGCAATCCGGGCTGGTGATCCTGATATGGGTGCTGCTGGTTCTGGCAATGGCCCGGCCCGAAAGGTTGGGCGACCCGATCGTCGTCGAAAAATCCGCCCGCGACGTGGTGCTGGCTGTGGACATCTCGGGTTCGATGGACCAGCGCGATTTCAAGGCAGAAGGCGGCACGCCCAAGCAGCGGCTGGAGGCCGTAAAGGACGTTCTGCGTGCCTTCATCGCCGGGCGCAACGGCGACCGGATGGCGCTGATCATCTTCGGCACCCGCGCTTTCGTTCAGGCTCCGTTCACCGAGGATTTGCAAAGCCTCAACGGTTTTCTGGACCAGACCGCTGTCGGCATGGCGGGTCCGAACACGGCGCTGGGCGATGCGATCGGGCTGGGCATCCGCACCTTCGAGTCGAGCGAGGTGGACCAACGCCTGATGATCGTATTGTCGGACGGTGCCGACACCTCAAGCCGCATGACGCCGGTCAATGCCTCGTCGATTGCGGCGGACAAGGGTGTCGTGATCTATACGATCGGCGTCGGCGACCCGGCTGCCACGGGCGAAGACCGGGTCGATCTGGACGCGCTGAAGGACATCGCCAACAAAACCCAAGGCCAGTATTTCTTTGCCGATGATGAGGCCGCCCTGACAGAGGTCTACCAGCAGATCGACGCCCAGAACCCCCGCGTGGTGGAAACCCAACGCTACCGCCCAAGGGTCAGCCTTGCACACTATCCGCTGGCGGCGGCGCTCCTCCTCATCCTCTCCAGCACCCTGGGCTTTCGCCTTTCACAGGGTCGGAGGCGCGCGGCATGATCGACGCTCTGGCCCAGTTTCATTTCCTGCGCCCCTACTGGTTGCTGCTGTTGCTGCCGATTGCTGCCTTCTGGTGGCTGACCCGGCCACGCAGATCCGGCAGCTCGGAACTGCCTGCGGGCATCGCGCCCCACCTGGCGAAGGCACTAAGTCTGGGGGCCGAGGATCAACGTCGGGTCGGTCCGCTGGACTTCGCAATGCTCGCCGCCAGTCTTCTGACCCTTGCCGTAGCAGGGCCGACATGGTCACGGGCGCCGAACCCTCTGATTGCGGACACCGCGCCGCTGGTGATCGCGCTCAAAGTCACCGACAGCATGGAGTCGGCCGACCTCGCGCCGTCAAGGCTGGACCGTGCCAAGTTGAAGATTACCGATCTGATCAACACCCGCGCAGGTGCGCCCACCGCCCTGATCGCCTATGCCGGATCCGCACACCGGGTCGCGCCGCTGACCGAAGACGCCAACATCCTGCGCCCCTTGCTCGAAGGGTTAACCCCGGCGGTCATGCCGGTCGCGGGCGATGCCGCCGGTGACGCGCTGACGCTGGCGCAGGACATTCTGGGCGATCAGATGGGCACAAGTGCGGTTCTCTTTGTACTAGACGATGTCGATCCGCAGCAGGTTTCCGCATTGGGACAATCTGATATCCCATTGTTTTTCCTGACGATGCTTCCGAATGGTCGCCAGATTCCGCAACTGGACGGCCTGCCCAATGCCTCGATTGTTCCGTTCTCGGGCGATGACCGCGACATCATCCGACTGAACCGCGGTATCACCAGCAGTTTTTCCGCGGCCCTGGGCGAGGACGATCGCGTTGACTGGCAGGACCGCGCTTGGATTTTGGCCTGGCCCGTCGCCCTGATCGCACTGCTGTGGTTCAGACGTGGCTGGGTCATTCGCTGGGGATTTGTGGCATTGCTGTTTCTGCCGCCGACCGGCGCGCGCGCAGACGCTTGGCGGGACTGGTTCCTGACCCCGGACCAGCAAGGCCAGATCGCCATGAACCGGAAGGACTACGCCGCGGCCAGCACGCTGTTTCAGGATCCGTATCACCGAGGCTACGCCCAGTTGAAAGCCGGGCAATATGCGGAAGCGTCTGAGACCTTTACCCAGCTTTCCACGCCCGAAGCGGCGTTTGCCGAAGGCATGGCCCGCATCCGAAATCGACAGTATCGTCCGGCCATCGCGGCCTTTGAAACCGCGCTGGAGCGCCGCCCGGATTGGCCAGAGGCCGCGTACAACCTGGCCGTCGCCAAAGCCATTCTGGCCGAGGTCGAATCCACCCGTGAGCAATCCGACACCGGCGAAGCGTCGGGCATCGGGGCTGACGACATAGTGTTCGACAACGAAGCCGGTCTGGGCGCGGACACCACGCAACCGGCCGAGACCGGGGACGCCGCGACCCTGTCGGCCGATCAGTGGATCAGTGCCATCGACACCGACATGCAGGACTTCCTGCGCAGCCGGTTTATTCTAGAAAATCAGGAGCGTTCCCAATGAAGTACCTCGCGTTCTTGATGCTTCTTCTGTGCCCCGCCCAGGCTTTGGCGCAAGCAACAGACATCCAGCCCCGCGTCACGATCGAAGTGCCTCCGGATCCGACAATCGTCGGCCAACCCGCCATCGTTCGCCTGAAGGTGCTGGTGCCGACCTACATGCCAAATCCACCGGTCTTTCCATCGCTTGAACAGGAAAATCTTCTGGTGCGCTTGCCCGATCGCGCTTCGGGGCCGGTCAGCGAGAGCGTTGAGGGCGAGACATGGTCTGGGGTTCAGCGCAGCTATCGGCTGTATCCGTTGGTCTCCGGTACGTATGAATTTGCAGCGGCCGCGGTTCAGGTGACCTATGCCGATCCCGAAACCAACGATCCCGTTCAGGTCTCGGTTCCCCTGCCCGCCGTTCGCCTGACAGTCGAGGTTCCTGACGCAGCCCGAGGACTGGATCCCCTGATAATCGCTGACGGGTTCGAACTGTCTCAGGAGATTGAGGGCGATACCAGCCTTCAAACCGGAGACGCACTGACCCGCACCATCACGGCCAAAATCACCGGAACGACCCCGATCATGATCCCGCCTTTGTTACCCGAGATCGAGGACCCGTTGTTGCGAGCCTATCCCAATGAACCCCGATTGTCGGAAACCGAAGACCGGGGCGTCCTGTCCGGCCAACGTACCGACCGCGTGACGTATGTGGCCCAGGACGGCGGACAGACCCAATTGCCTGCTGTCGAGATCGATTGGTTCAACCTCAAGACCAACAAGATCGAAACTGCGCGCGCCGATCCCTTCGACCTCGTTCTTGCGCCGCCGCCGTGGCAACCTCCGGACCGGGAAACGGTGATACGTCTGGTCGGCTATTTCACCATTGGGGCCGCAATATTATGGCTTGTTTTCCGCAAACTATATTCGGTTTTCAATGTACATTTGGAAGCCGCCAGACAAAGCAGGCTGGCCTCGGCCGCGCATGCATTTTCGGAACTCAAAAAAGCTGTGCGCCAACAAGACATCGCCCGCGTTTATCAGACGTTGGAAGACTGGAAACGGCGGCTGGCCGACCCACCAGACACTGCTGAATTCGAGGCTTCTCTGGCCGAAATCGGAGCGTCCAGATATGGAAGAGATAATCTCCAACCGGAAAACTGGCGCAAGGTCCGCGATTGTCTTGACCGTATCGCCCGCCCGCGGCGTCACTCTCAATCCGGCTTGCCTCAGCTCAATCCCTGACGCGGTTGCCACCCACTTACCCTACTCAACCCAATCGGAGCCACACCCCAAGGGCGCCATCTTCTAACATAAGTATTTTTGGATTGGTCTTTGTGATAGTTTTCAATTGCCTAGAGGGGCTTGTCTTGATTCCCCTTTTTGCCGAACCGCCTGAACTGGAAAGGGCGTGTTGAATGATTGACGGATCGGGGGGCGTATTTTCCCCCTTTTGACTTTCCTGCAAGGCCGTTTTTGCCTGACCACATAAGGAGAAAAAGATGTCATCACAGGGAAATTTAACGCATTTATGGCGCAAAGGGTTACGGCGACTGGCCGTGGCCACGGTGTCCCTCGCGCTGGCCGCACCGGCTTGGGCACAGGATCAGAAACCGAACATTCTGGTCATCTGGGGCGACGACATCGGTCAGTCGAACATCTCGGCCTATACCATGGGTATGATGGGGTATCGCACGCCGAATATTGACCGGGTTGCGAATGAAGGCATGATCTTCACTGATTATTATGGCGAGCAATCCTGTACCGCAGGCCGGTCGTCCTACATCATGGGTCAGTCAGTGTTCCGCACAGGGCTGTCGAAGGTCGGCCTGCCGGGTGCGGATCTTGGTATGCAGGTCGAAGATCCGACCATTGCTGGTCTGTTGAAGGACCACGGCTATGCCACCGGTCAATTCGGCAAGAACCACTTGGGCGACAAAGATGAACATCTTCCGACAAACCACGGATTTGACGAATTTTTCGGCAACCTGTACCACCTGAACGCGGAAGAGGAACCCGAGAACGAGGACTATCCGGGCGATGCGGTTCTACCCGATGGCCGGACCTTCCGCGAAGCCTTTGGCCCGCGTGGCGTCATAAAGTCCAAGGCCGACGGAACCATCGAAGATACCGGACCGCTGACCAAGAAGCGGATGGAAACCGTGGATGACGAAACCGTGGCTGCGGCGATCGACTTCATCAAGCGTGCCCACGAACAGGGCCAGCCCTTCTATGTCTGGTGGAACGGAACGCGCATGCACTTCCGCACTCACGTCAAAGACGAGATGCGCCAGCAGGCCAATGACATGACCGGTCGTGTGATGGACGAATACTCGGCCGGCATGATCGAACATGACATTCATGTGGGCCAGCTGCTCGACCTGCTTGACGAGTTGGGCATCGCAGACAACACGATCGTCCACTACTCGACGGACAACGGACCGCACTACAACACCTGGCCTGATGCCGCGTCCACGCCCTTCTGGGGTGAAAAAAACACCAACTGGGAAGGCGGCTGGCGCGTACCCTCGATGGTGCGTTGGCCCGGCAAGATCGAACCCGGCTCGGTCACCAACGAGATCGTGCATCACATGGACTGGCTGCCCACCTACCTGGCGGCGGCCGGAGATCCCGAGATCAAGGAAAAACTGAAGCAGGGCTACAGTTCGCCGGCCATGGGTCGCGACTATAAGGTACATCTGGACGGCTACAACATCCTGCCGCTGTTGACCGGTGAAACCACCGAAAGCCCGCGCAAGGAAATCTTCTATTTCTCGGATGACGGCGACCTGACCGCCCTGCGCTACGGCGACTGGAAGTTGATCTTTCTGGAGCAGAAGGCCTGGGCCACCCTGCGCGCCTGGATGGAACCCTGGACCGAACTGCGGGTGCCGATCATCGTGAACCTGCGGCGCGATCCCTATGAGCGCGGATACCGGACCTCGAACACCTATTACGACTGGATGATCGACCGCGTGTATCTGCTGGTGCCGGCTCAGCAATATGTGGCGAATTTCCTGGCGACCTTCCGGGAGTTCCCGCCGCGGCAGGAAGCAGCTAGCTTCAGCTTGGACCAAGTGATCGAGACGATGCTGACGCCGACCAACAACTGATAAAGGTCGGTTCTACTCTCGAGGGTCGCCGGCCTGAGCGGCGACCCCCATTATTTTGCAATAAAAGGATATTTCGTGTTTCGACAGCTTGTTTCAGTCGCCCTTCTTGCGCTGCCGGCAGGACTTGCGGCCGGCCCCTTGCTCAGTTGGACCGATAGCCCCAGCAAAGAGCGGATCATCGCCTTCGTCGATACGGTGACTACGCCGGGCACCAAGTAATACGTCATCCCCGGCGACCGTGTGGCCGTATTCGACAATGACGGTACGCTGTGGGCGGAACAACCCGTCTATTTCCAGTTCATCTATGTCATGGATAAACTGGCTGAGAAGGCGCACGACGACCCGTCGATCCTGAGCACGCCGACGTTGGAAGCCGCCGCCAGGGGCGACGCCGAGACCGCATTGAAGGGCGGAGAGGAAGCCCTGATCGAAGTCGTCAGCGCCACGCATTCGGGTCTGAGCGTCGAGGCGTTCCAGCCAGCCGTCGCCGAATGTTTCCAGACCGGGCGCCATCCCCAAACGGGGCTGGCTTATGACCAGATCACCTATCAGCCCATGGTCGAGCTGCTCGGATACCTGCGCGACGAAGGGTTCACGACCTATATCGTCTGGGTTGGCGGGGTGCATTTCATGCGCGTCTTTACTCGGGATGCCTATGGGATACCCCCCAATCAGGTTCTGGGAACTTATGCCGAAAGCATTTATGAACTGGTGGATGGCGCGCCCACGATCATGAAGGCGCCCGCGCTGGCCTTCATCGACGACAACGAGGGCAAGCCCATCAACACCGAGCGCACGATTGGCAAACGCCCCATCATGGCTGTCGGAAACTCGGATGGTGATTTCGCAATGCTCGAATGGACCACCGCCGGCGACGGGCCGCGGATGGGGGTTCTGATCCACCACACCGACGCCGAACGGGAATGGGCATATGACCGCGACAGCCACATCGGGCGCCTTGTCGACGGTCTGGACAAAGGCCCGGAAATGGGCTGAGTTATCGTGGACATGGCCAAGGACTGGTCCCGGGTTTTCACCGGATCGAACTGAAGCGCGGAAGGGTTGCCCCCAATGTGGACATTCATCGCCTCGCTATCGGTCTTTGCCGTCTATTGCGTCGCGGTGTTTTTCTCGGTGCGGGCGGCGCAGACGGCGCGCACGCCGCAAGGGGCCGTCGGGTGGGCGGTGTTTCTGCTTTCGGCGCCCTTTCTGGCGGTTCCGCTGTACCTGTTTCTCGGCCATCACCGGTTTCGCGGTTATCACATCGCACGCAAGGAAAGCGAACGCGTGGTCGAAGGCATTCGCGCCTTTTCCGACGCCGCCAAACCCGACCCCACCGGCCTTTCGATCAACCCCAGGCCGTTCGAGGCCCTAGCCCACCTGCCCGTCTGCCGTGGCAACAGCATGGACCTGCTGGTAGATGGCCAGGCGACCTTTGAGGCGATCTTCGCCGCGATCGATCGGGCGCAAAAATACGTTCTGATCCAGTTCTATATCGTGCGCGACGATGCGCTTGGGATCGAACTTCAGGAAAAGCTGATCGACGCGGCCAGCCGTGGCGTGCATGTACGCTTCATGACCGACGCGGTCGGCAGCTATGGCCTGCCATCGGCCTATCTGGAAGAGCTGCGCCGGGCCGGTGTGGACGTAGCCGACCCACGGGACCAGCGCGGACCGAATTTCAGGTTCCAGCTGAATTACCGCAACCACCGCAAGACCGTGATCGTCGATGGCGAGATCGGATTCATCGGCGGCCACAATGTCGGCATCGAATACCTTGGCCAGGATCCCGAATTCGGCCGCTGGCGCGACACCCACATCCGGATGACTGGCCATATCGTGCGCCAGTTGCAGTTGATCTTCACCGAGGACTGGCACTGGGCCCGCGGCGAAGACCTGATCGATCTGCTGGACTGGGCCGGCAGCGAATCCGACCGGAACATGAACGCGCTGCTGGTGGCGACCGGTCCCGGCGACGACACGGAAACCGGGGCGATGATGTTCTTCGCCGCGATTGCCGCGGCGACCGACCGCGTCTGGATTGCCTCGCCCTATTTCGTGCCCGACATCGACATCATGTCCGCGCTGAAGAATGCCGCCCTGCGGGGCGTGGACGTGCGCATCCTGGTGCCCGACGCGATCGACCATCGTCTGCCCTGGCTGGCGGCCTTCGCCTATTTCGACGAGATTCGCGACTGCGGCGTGCGCGTCCTGCGCTATACCGACGGGTTCATGCATCAAAAGGCGTTCGTGGTCGATGACACGCTGGCGGCCGTCGGTACCACAAATCTCGACAACCGCTCGTTCCGGCTGAACTTCGAGGCGATGGCCCTGTTCTTCGACAAACGCGCGGCCGAGGCCGTGGCCGACATGCTCCGCACCGATTTCGAGAACAGCTATGAGTTGACGCGCCGGCTGATCCAGCAGCCGCCGCATATCCGCCATGGGGCGCCGCTGGCCCGCCTGTTCGCCCCCATCCTCTAGGGGTTCACGTGTTCTTCGAACATCCGGGTCATCAACGCGACCAGAAAGGCCGTGGACAGGCCAAAGGCCAGCAGCCCGGTCACGGATGCAAAAGCGCCGAAGATGCGTAACCCTTCCCCCAGAACGATGTCGCCGTAGCCCAGCGTGGTGAAGGTCACCAACGAAAAATACAGCGCCGAGTTCCAGTCGGGCAACACGTCACCCAGAACCCAGACCACCGCCCAGATCCAGACCTGAACCGTGTGCGCCGCGACGATCACACCGAGGGAAAAGGCGATGGGTCCGGCGGTACGCAGGATGCGGCTGCGGCTCTGCCAGTTCTGGTCCAGCCGGCGCAGCACCAAAACGCACCAGGTCAGCAACCCGATCTCGATCAGGAAACACAGCCCCAGATAGAAGCTGCCCCAAAGGATCTGTTGCAGCAATGTCATGTCTCACTCCGGCAATTGTCCAACCCCGAACTCGAAGAATGACGGCATCAAGCGCCCGGCACAAGGGACGTCCACGTGCGGCGAAATGAACGCGTGGAGTTCGGGCACTGGACACCGGCGCCGCGTGCCGCACATTCTGGGGTGGAGTATGACAGGCCCTGACATGTTGCTGGAATTTCACGATATCCACAAAACCTATCCCGGCGGGCGCCCGGTTCTGAACGGTGTTTCGCTGTCTCTGGATCAGGGGCAGACCCTCGCCCTGACCGGCGAAAGCGGCAGCGGCAAGAGCACGCTGCTGAACCTCGCGGCCACCCTAGACCGGTTCGACAGCGGAGAGATTCTTCTGGATGGCACCGCTCTGTCGCGGCTCGGCGACGCCGACCGCGCGGCGCTGCGCCGGACGCATGTGGCGCTGGTGTTCCAGCAGTTCAACCTGATCCCGTCGCTGACCGTCTCGCAGAACCTGTCGTTCCATGCGCGGCTGGCAGCCCGGCACGACCCCGAGTGGGAGGCGCATCTGATCCGGCGGTTGGGGCTGTCCGATCTGACCGAGCGTTATCCTGAAGGCCTCTCGGGCGGACAGCAGCAACGGGTGGCCATCGGGCGCGCCCTGGCGGTTCGGCCTCGGCTGCTGCTGGCTGATGAGCCCACCGGCAACCTGGACGAAACCGCCAGCGCCGCGGTGCTGGATCTGATGCTGGCGCTGGTTGCGGAAACCGGCGCCGCGTTGCTGCTCGTCACGCATTCCCCGGCCATCGCGGCTCGCTTGGACAGGCAGGCCCATCTGACCAACGGCCGTATCGCATGATCGGCACCGCCCTACAGGCGCTGTGGTCGCATTGGCGCTGGCACCGGGTGCAATTGGCCACCCTGCTGACCGGTATCGCCCTGGCGACCGGGTTGTGGTCGGCCGTTCAGGCCATCAATGCCGAGGCGCGCGCCAGCTATGACCGGGCCAATACGCAACTGGGGCTGGGGCAACTGGACGAGTTGATCCATCCCTCGGGGCGCATCCCGTTGGAAACCTACGTCGGGCTGCGCCGTTCGGGCTGGCAGGTCGCCGCGGTTCTGGACGACCGGATCGACGCAGGCGGACGATCCGTGCGCCTGATGGGGGTCGACATGGTCACCTACCCGGCCCTGCCGGCGCTGACTGATCCGCAGGGGAACCCACCCGCCCCCGAAACCGTATTGACCGCACCCGGTCGGTTGTTTGCCACACCCGATCTGGCTGCGCAGCTTTCTGAGCGGCCGGATCTGCCTCCGATCCTGACCAGCACGGCGCTGCCGCCGGATCTGGTCCTGACGGATATCGGCACCGCCGAAACCCTTCTGGGTCGGTCGGGCATTCTGACGCGCCTGGTGGTGCTGCCCGACCAGCCCCGTGCGCGACCGCCGCTGGATCAGGTTGCGCCCGACCTGCGCCGCCGGGGCCCGGACAGCCGAGTCGACACGGCGCGCCTGACCGACAGTTTTCACCTGAACCTCTCGGCCTTCGGGCTGTTGTCCTTTGCGGTGGGGCTGTTCATCGTTCATGGCACGGTCGGGCTGGCCTTCGCGCAGCGGCGCGGTATGGTTCGGACCCTGCGCGCGCTTGGAGTGCCGCTGGCTACACTGTCGCGGCTGATGTTGGCCGAACTGGTCGTAATTGCCCTGATCGGCGGAACGCTGGGTCTGGTTCTGGGGCATCTGCTGGCTGGCGCGTTGTTGCCCGACGTGGCCGCCACCCTGCGCGGTCTGTACGGCGCACCGGTCCAGGGGCAGTTGCACCTGCGGCCGGAATGGGCCGCCGCCGGGCTGGCGATGGCCGTGGGCGGCACGATTCTGGCCAGCGGACAGGCGTTGTGGCGGCTGGCCAAGCTGCCTCTGCTGGCCGCGCCCGGCGTACAGGCGTGGCGCGGCGGAACCGGCCACCGCGCCAGCGCCTTGACCGGGCTGATTGTCTGTGTGGCAGGAATTGCCGCGTATTCCCTGTTCGACGGGCTGGTGGCGGGCTTTGTCCTGTTGGGCGGCATCCTGACCGGCAGCGCGCTGCTGCTGCCGATACTTGTGTCGACCGCCCTGCGCGTCTTTGGCCGGCGCGCAAGAAAGCCGGTGGCGCAATGGGTCTGGGCGGACATGCAGACGCAGTTGCCGGGGCTGTCTCTGGCGTTGATGGCGTTGCTGCTGGCGCTGGCGGCGAATATCGGCGTGGGCACGATGGTATCCAGCTTTCGGCTGACCTTCCTTGGCTGGCTCGATCAGCGGTTGGTGTCGGAACTGTACGTGACGGCCGAGGACACGGATCAAGGCCGGCAGATCCAGGCCTGGCTTGAGCCGCGCGCCGAGGCGGTTCTGCCGATCCGCAACGTCGAGCTGTCCCATGAAACTGGGCCGTTGTTCCTGTATGGCATCGTCGATCACCCGACCTATCGCGAACACTGGCCGCTGGTCGCCGGCGACCCCGATGTCTGGGACACGCTGTTTCAAGGCGGGGGTATTCTGATCAACGAACAACTGGCCCGCCGCGCCGATCTGTGGCCCGGCAACCGCTTGCCCCTTGCGCCCGGTAAGACATTGACGATTACGGGGGTCTATTCCGACTATGGCAATCCGACTGGGCAGGCCATCGTGGCCATGGACCTGTTCGATCAGATCGCGCCCGAGGCCGAGAACCGCCGGTTCGGCGTACGGATCGACCCGACTCAGGCTGCCCCTCTGGCCGATGCCTTGCGCGCGCGGTTCGACCTGGGCCCGGGTGCCGTGGTGCCGCAAGCAACCGTCAAGGCGCAGTCGCGTGCGATCTTCGAAAAGACGTTCGTCGTGACCTCGGCGTTGAACGTGCTGACGCTGGGCGTCGCCGGATTCGCCATATTCACCAGCCTGCTGACACTGTGGACACAGCGTTTGCCGCAGATCGCTCCGGTCTGGGCGCTTGGGCTGACCCGGCCTCGGCTGGCTGCATTGGAACTGTTGCGCAGCGTGCTGCTGGCCGCCCTGACCGCCTGCCTTGCCTTGCCCTTGGGGCTGGTGCTTGCCTGGATCCTGCTGTCGGTCATCAACGTTCAGGCGTTTGGCTGGCGTCTGCCCATGTTCCTGTTTCCCTGGGCCTGGGTGCAGCTTTTCGTACTGACGGCCATCGCCGCCCTGCTGGCCGCCGCCCTGCCCGCGTGGCGATTGCGCCGCGTTCCACCCGCCGACCTGCTGAGGGTTTTTGCCAATGAACGTTAAGGCGCTTGTCTTTCTGCTGCTGGCCCCTTTTGCGGCATCTGCCCAAGGCTTTGCCGGTCTGGGCAGCAGCGCCGAAGGCTTTGAAATCCCGCAGCCGGGCTATCGCTTCGACTTCCCGGCCGATCACGGCCCGCACCCGACCTTCCGCATCGAATGGTGGTACCTGACCGCCAACCTGACCGGCGCGGACGGGCAGGAGTATGGCATCCAGTGGACCCTGTTCCGCTCGGCGCTGTGGCCATTCGAGGAGAGCGGCTGGCAGAGTCCACAGCTGTGGATGGGTCATGCCGGCCTGACGACACCGGACACCCACTTCTTTGCCGAACGCCTGGCGCGTGGCGGCATCGGGCAGGCCGGGGTCACAGCCAACCCGTTCGAGGCCTGGATCGACGAATGGCACATGCGCGGCGACACCATCGACGCGCTGACACTGCGCGCCAACGGGGCCGATTTCGGCTATGACCTGACCCTAGCGGCGGAAGGCCCCCTGGTGTTCCATGGCGACGGTGGGTATTCGGTCAAATCCGGTGAGGGGCAAGCCAGCTATTACTATTCGCAACCCAGATACGCGGTTTCAGGGATACTGCACCTGCCCGACCGCGATGTGCAAGTCACCGGCGAAGGCTGGCTGGATCGCGAGTGGTCCTCGCAACCGCTGGCTGCTGATCAGTCCGGGTGGGACTGGTTCTCGCTGACATTCGACACGGGCGACAAGATGATGGCCTTTCGGCTGCGCGGCGGTCGGGGCGATTTCACGGCCGCGACCTGGATCGATGCCGAAGGCTCCAGCCAGTCCCTGCCCGATGGTCAGATCCGATTCACGCCCGTGCAGACCAGTTTGGTGGACGGGCGCGACATCCCGACCGAATGGGCGATAGCGCTGCCGGCCAAGGGGGTCGATATTCGCGTCAATGCCCTGAACTCCGGCGCCTGGATGGGCACCCGATTTGCCTATTGGGAGGGGCCGGTCAACGTGTCAGGCAGCCACGTCGGGCGCGGCTACCTTGAAATGACGGGGTATGGATCGCCGCCCTAGCGTACGACGTAGACCGAAACATCCGAATGCCGCACGACCCGCGCGGCGTTCGGCCCCAGCAGGTAGTCCTTGAAATCCGGCTTGTGCGCACCGATCACGATCAGATCGCTGCCGGCGCTTTCGGCGGTTTTCAGAATCTCTTGATAGGCCGTGCCGGTGGCCACCACATGCCGGATCGAGGCATTGCGCTCGGCGCCCAGCACATCCTCGCACAGGGCGACCAACTGGTCATGGGCCTCTTGCGTGGCTTTTTCGTGGAAATCCGGCTTGAAGAATCCTGACACCCAGCTTTCACCGAAATCCGGTAATACGGTCACCACGTCCAGTTGCGCTCCGTCCAGATCGGCAAGTTTGACCGCTTCTTTCAGGACCGGGGCGTCGATCTTGCCGTTGCTGATGTCTACGGCGCACAGAACCGATTTGCTCATGCGGGTACCTCTTGTCTGGCGGCACGGCCGCGTTGCAGGAAGGCGATCAACCCCAGCAGCAACATGGCCGGGATGTAGATCAGCTGTTTCGGCGGCTGGCTGACCGGCAGATCGGCGGATGCGATGCGCACCGGCTCGTCGCCGTAATAGTCGAAATTGGCCAGACTGTCGGCGATGGGCGCGCCGAACATCGGTTCGTCCATCTTAACCAGTCCGTCCTCTTCGATCAGCAGAAAGCCCATGGCCTCGACCCGCGCCGCGCCATCGGCTTCGGACCCGACGGTGACGACGACCGTGGTCTCGGTCATGTTGCCGGTGTCGAAATCCGGCCCGCTGACCACCACCCGCACCTCCGTGCCGGGCTCCGCCTCGCCCACGGCCTGCACGAACCCGGCCGGCTCGACCTCGAGATGCGAGGGCGAGATTCGATCCATGAAGAAATCCGGGCGGAACAGCGCGAAGGCGATCGCGATCAGGGCGACGCTTTCATAAATGCGATTGTGGGTCAGGAAATATCCCATCGTGCCAGCTGTGAACACGAGGATGGCAATCGTGGCGAATACGGCCACTATGATCCCTTCGACCCAGGTGACGTCGATCAGCAGCAGGTCGGTGTTGAAGATGAACACGAAAGGCAGCGCAACGGTGCGCAGGCTGTAAAAGAAGGCGATGAACCCGGTCCTGATGGCGTCGCCCCCCGAAACGGCTGCCGCGGCAAAGCTGGCCAAGCCCACGGGCGGCGTTACGTCGGCCATGATACCGAAGTAGAACACGAACAGATGCACGGCGATCAACGGCACGATTAGGCCGCTTTGCGCGCCCAGTTCCACCACAACGCCCGCCATCAGCGAGCTGACGACGATATAGTTCGCGGTGGTCGGCAGCCCCATGCCCAAGATCAGGCTCAGCAGCCCGACCATGACCAACATCAGGATCAGGTTGCCGCCGGACAGGAACTCGACCAAATCGGCCATCACCTGCCCCACGCCAGTCAGGGTCACGGTGCCGACGATCACGCCCGCGGTGGCCGTGGCCAGCGCGATGCCGATCATGTTGCGCGCACCGTCGATCAGGCCTTGCCACAGATCGGCGACCCCATCGACAAAGGCATTCGCCAGATCGCTTTGCCCGCGGAAAATCGCCTTGAGCGGTTTCTGTGTCAGCAGGATCACGAACAGCAGCGCCGTCGCCCAGAAGGCCGACAGACCCGGCGATTTCTGTTCGATCATCAGGAAATACACCAGAACGACGATCGGCAGGAGGTAATGCAGGCCGGCCTTGTAGATCTCGGAGATCACCGGCAGCTTCACTTCGGTCGCGTTCGGGTCATCGGGCTCAAGGTCAGGCACCTGCGCGGCCAGATAGACCAAGGCCACATAGATCGCGCATACGATCAGGCTGAGGATCAGCCCCGCGCTGGACGGCGCCCAAGCGGTGACCGCTTCGACCGGGTATTGCGAGCCATAACACAGCCCCGCAAACACCAGGAAGAACATCAGCATCCCCACGACCGTGCGCGCCAGATGTACGTCGCGGTCGCCCAGGGTGGGCATGTTTCGCTTCACGGCCTCGAGATGCACGATATAGACCAGCGCGATGTAAGAAATCGCCGCCGGCAGGAAGGCGTGAGTGATCACCTCGACATACGAGATGCCCACGTATTCCACCATCAGAAAGGCGGCCGCCCCCATGACGGGCGGCATAATCTGGCCGTTGACCGAACTGGCAACCTCGACCGAGCCGGCCTGTTCGCTGGAAAAGCCCACGCGTTTCATCAGCGGGATGGTAAAAGTGCCAGTGGTGACGACGTTGGCGATGGACGAGCCTGAAATCAGGCCGGTTGCAGCCGAGCCGACGACGGCGGCTTTGGCCGGCCCTCCGCGCAGGTGGCCCAACGCGCCAAACGCCATCTTGATGAAGTAGTTCCCCGCCCCGGCTTTGTCCAGCAGCGCGCCGAACAGAACGAACAGGAACACGAATTTGGTCGAAACACCCAAGGCGATGCCGAACACGCCTTCGGACGTGATCCACATGTGGCTCATGGCTTTTTTCAGGCTGGCACCTTTCCAGCGGATCACTTCGGGAACCCATTCGGACGAGCCGAAGAACACATAGGCCAAGAATATCGTCGCGATGATCGCCATTGCCGGGCCGAGCGCACGTCGCGCGGCCTCGAACAGCAGCAGCAGACCACCCAGGGCGACCCATTTGTCCACGTCGTCAGCCAAGCCGCCGGCATTCACGATCTTGTCGTAGAAGAAATATCCATAAAGCGCCACGCCAGCGCCCAGAACGCCCATAATCCAGTCCTGGATCGGAATGTAGTTGCGCGGGCTGGATTTCAGCGCCGGATAGGCCGCAAAGGCCAGAAACAACGCGAAAGCCAGGTGGAACTGACGCGCGTTATTGACGATGCTGCCGGGCAGGATGACGTTCGACAGTGGCGAGGCCAGAATGACCTGGAAAATCGACCAGATCGCCGCGACTATGGCCAAGAACAGCCCGACGTTGCCCGCTGGATCACGCGCACCCGCATCCGAGGATGCGACCAGTTCCTGCAGTTCTTCTTCGGATAGCGGACGATTGCCCTGAGGGTCAGCGCTCATTAAAAATCTCCCGTCCCGCGGCCGGTTCTTGGCCTGCTTTGTTTTTTGTCCGGCCTCCCGCCGGCGGAAACGAGGCGCCGTTGGGCGCCTCGCGGTCTTGGGTCAAAGCCGGATTACTGGATCCAGCCCTTTTCGCGATAGTATTTCTCGGCACCCGGGTGCAGCGGAGCGGACAGGCCGTCCTTGATCATTTCCTCAGGCTTGAGGTTGGCGAAGGCCGGGTGCAGCTTTTTGAAGTCTTCGAAGTTCTCGAAGACCGAGCTGACGACGGCATAGACCGCATCTTCCGACACATCGGCCGAGGTCACGAAGGTCGCGCCCACGCCAAAGGTCTGCACGTCCTCGTCGGTGCCGCGATACATGCCGCCGGGGATGGAGGCCTTGCGGTAGAACGAGTTGTCCTCGACCAGCTTGTCGACCGCCGGGCCGGTCACGTTGACCAGAACGGAGTCACATGCGGTGGTCGCTTCCTGGATCGAACCCGAGGGGTGGCCGACGGTATAGACCATCGCGTCGATCTGGTTGTCGCACAGGGCGGCCGACTGTTCGGCGGCTTTCAGCTCGGTGGCCAGTTCGAAATCATCCGTCGTCCAGCCCACCGCTTCCATCAGCACTTCCATGGTGCCGCGCTGACCGGAACCGGGGTTGCCGATGTTGACGCGCTTACCCTTCAGGTCTTCGAAGTTCTTGATGCCGGAATCGGCGCGGGCCACTACTGTGAACGGTTCAGGGTGCACCGAGAACACGGCGCGCAGGCCCTCGAACGGGCCGGCTTCTTCGAATTTCGAAGTGCCGTTATAGGCATGGTACTGCCAGTCCGACTGGGCCACACCGAACTCCAGCTCGCCTTCGCGGATCGTGTTGATGTTGTAGACCGACCCACCCGTCGATTCGACCGAGCAGCGCACGCCATGTTCCTTGCGGCCCTTGTTCACCAGACGGCAGATCGCGCCACCTGTCGGGTAGTACACGCCGGTCACGCCGCCGGTGCCGATGGTGATGAATTCTTCGGCATAGGCCGCGGGGGCCATCAGCGCGGCAGTGACGACCGCACCCAGGCTCAGCTTGCTTTTCTTGATCATTTGAGGACTCCCAAGATTTTTTGCTTTCTGACGGAAGACGGGTCAAGAACCCGGTCCGGGGATCGAGCGGATAGGGCAATCCGACGCGTCATGCAACGGATGCAACCATCTGTATTCCCAATTTCTCCCAACAGGTTCGAGGTTTGTGTCACCTTGACGCTTTGTCAAGCCTTCTGACCTTGGGGCACCCTACCCGCCGCAGATGTGACGATGGGCCGGAATAATTCCCCCCTGCCACACGACTCGGCACGCCGGCCTTTCGCGGCAAGTGGGCGCAGCAACCGCCTGTTGACCCTGCCGACCCGGCGCACCGCTATGTCACGGCCGTTCGTACCATGCCCGTCGCCACAACTGTCGTTGCAAGGAACGGCGGGCCGAACGCCGCTCTGGGCAACGCATTTTCGTGTTTTCGTGAAAATTCAGCGTGGTGCCCAAGGTGAGACTCGAACTCACACGGTATTGCTACCGGGGGATTTTGAATCCCCTGCGTCTACCATTCCGCCACTTGGGCCACGCGCATTGAATTACCGCCCAAGCGTGCGAAGGTCCAGAGGCAAAAATCACCAAAGACAGGGCAGCGCGATAGCGCAAGAGGTTGACGCTGGGGCGTGCACATGATTTGCCTCGTCAGACTTGAACAGTGGAATTTGGTGCAAATGCTGCGATCGCTGTATGACTGGACCATCCGTCTGGCCGATCACCCGCATGCCCTGTGGGCGCTGGCCGTCGTGGCATTCATCGAAAGCTCGTTCTTTCCGATCCCGCCCGATGTTCTGATGATCCCGATGATTCTTGCGCGCCCGTCGCGCGCCTGGCTGATCGCCACCGTGGCCCTGGTTGCCTCGGTGCTGGGTGGGATGCTCGGCTACGCCATCGGGGCCTTCTTCTACGAAAGCGTGGGCCAGCCTATCCTCGAGACCATGGGCAAGGCCCACGCCATGGAAGAATTCAACCAGCGGTTCAACGATTTCGGTTTCTGGGCGGTTCTGACCGCCGGCGTCACGCCCTTCCCCTACAAGGTCATCACGATCATGTCCGGCTGGACGGGCATGCCGCTGGGCACCTTCATCGCGACATCCATTCTGGCGCGTGCGCTGCGGTTCTTCATGGTTGCCGGGCTGCTTTGGGGCTTTGGGGAACCGATCCGCGATTTCATCGAAAAACGTCTGGGTTTAATGTTCACCCTTTTCATCTTTCTGCTGATCGGCGGATTTTTGGTGGTGAAATACGTATGACGCGCAAAAGCACACTCATTCTTCTGGCCGCCACCGGATCCATGGGATTGCTGCTGGGGGCCTGGGCCTTTCAATACATCGGCGGAATGGCACCTTGCAAAATGTGCTTCTGGCAACGCTATCCACATGGCGCGGCGATCGCGATCGGCGCCTTGGCCTTCGCCCTGCCGGGCGTACGCCTCCTGCCGCTTCTCGGCGCGGCGGCCGCCGCTACCACCTCAGGCATCGGCATCTATCACGCCGGGGTCGAGCGCGGGCTATGGGAAGGCCCGTCCAGCTGCACCTCGGGCAGCATCAGCGGCCTGTCGACGGAAGAATTGATGGAACAGATCATGGCCGCCCCACTGGTGCGCTGCGACGAAATCCCGTGGGAGATGTTCGGCCTGTCCATGGCCGGATGGAATGCACTGCTGTCCGCAGGTTTGGTTCTAGTCTGGCTGGCCGCCTGGCGCGCCCGCTGACCCTACTGGGCGTCCAGTTCCGCATCCCAATACAGAAAGTCGATCCAGCTTTCGTGCAGGTGGTTGGGCGGAAACTTCCGCCCGATGTTCTGCAGCATCTCGGCATCGGGCTGGCGCGGCGGCTTGCGCAGGCTCATCCCGGCTTGGCGCAACGATTTCGACCCCTTGCGCAGATTGCACGGGCTGCAGGCGGCGACCACGTTCTGCCAACTGGTGACGCCTCCGGCCGCGCGCGGCACCACATGGTCAAAAGTCAACTCGCCCCGGCTGCCGCAATACTGACAGCGGAACTCATCCCTCAGAAACAAATTAAAGCGCGTGAAGGCCACGCGCTTTCTGGGTTTCACGTAGTCTTTCAGGACAACCACCGACGGTATTCGGATCACCGTGCTGGGGCTGCGGACCACCTCGTCATATTCGGCGATGATATCGACCCGATCCAGCCAGGCGGCTTTTATCGCCTCTTGCCAGGGCCACAGCGACAGCGGATAGTAGGACAACGGGCGGTAATCGGCGTTCAAAACCAAGGCCGGATGGTGCTTCAGCGCACCCGGCTCCCTGACAAATTCGGTCCTGAAATCTCCGTCCATCGCAGAATCGCTCCTCGCTCTCGGCTGCCTGTATGGGACACCAGAGCGGGGAGCACCCGCCCCGGTCTTGAGTCAACTATATATCGTGGCAAAGCTCTGGCAAGCCCTGAGTTTCCACAATATCTCGAGAGCATGATAGGCAGCGGCCGTAACAAGCGCGTGACAGTTATCCACAGCTTGCGCTGGCGATGAACCGCGGGTATGCGAGACCCATGTCCTGGTTCATCCGTTTCAACAAGCCGTTCGACGTGCTGCCGCAATTCACCGACCGGCAAAACGCCGACTCGCCGCGCCGCACCCTGTCAGATTTCATCGACTTGCCGGGTGTCTATCCGGCCGGGCGGCTGGACCGCGACAGCGAGGGGCTGATGCTGCTGACCGACAACGGGCGGCTGCAATCCCATATCTCGGACCCCAAGCACAAGATTCCCAAAACCTATTGGGTCCAGGTCGAGGGCATCCCGGATGCGGCGGCCATTCGGGCCCTGCGCGACGGGGTGGAGTTGAATGACGGCATGACCCGCCCAGCCAAGGCGCGGCTGATCGACGAACCCCAAGGCCTGTGGCCGCGCACCCCACCGATCCGCGACCGCAAGACGGTGCCGGATTGCTGGCTGGAACTGACCCTGCGCGAAGGGCGCAACCGTCAGGTGCGCCGCATGACGGCCGCCGTGGGCCACCCCACCCTGCGCCTGATCCGCGCCAAGATCGGGGACTGGACCCTGGACGACCTCGCCCCCGGCAGCTGGGACAGTCTGCCGATGCCCGTTCTGGAAACCGCCCCCCAACGCAAGCGGGACAGGCGTCCGCGGCGGTGACTTTTTCGGCGATGTCCGATATCATGTCGCCATGAAAGTAGCAGCCGGAATCCCGTCGCCTTCGGGCATTCTCGAGGCCGCGCTGTATGTCGATGATCTGGATGCCGCCGAACGGTTCTATGGCGAGGTTCTGGGCTTGGAACGCATTCAGCGCGTGGAGGGCCGGCACGTGTTCTTCCGGGTCGGCGCCTCGGTGTTGCTTTTGTTCAACCCTGACCAGACAGAACAGCCTCCGACCAACCCGGACCTGCCGGTGCCGCAGCATGGCGCTCGCGGTTCGGGGCATGTGTGCCTGATCCTGACGCGCGATCAGATCGCGTCGATGCGCAAGCATTTGTTGGACTGGAACGTCCCTGTCGAGGCCGAATTCGACTGGCCCAACGGGGCCCGGTCGCTCTATGTGCGCGACCCGGCCGGAAATTCGGTGGAATTTGCCGAGGGTCACCTGTGGGGGTGACTCTACCCAGTCACAGGCTCAGCTTGTCGCGCATGAAGGCCAGCGCGACGCCCAGCCCGTCGGGTGCGATTCCATGGCCGGTGCCCTTCATGATGTGGGCATAGACCTCCTTGAAGCCCGCGCGCTGCAGGGCCTCGGCGGCCTCGGGCAGCGATTGCGGCGGCACCATGTCATCGGCATCGCCATGCACCAGCAGCACGGGCATCCGGCTGACCACCTCGTCGGCCAGCAGGTCAGGCTCCAACAGGCGGCCGGAAAACGCGATCACGCCAGCCACCGGGTCTTCGCGGCGCGGGGCCACGTGCAGGCTCATCATCGTGCCTTGGGAAAAGCCGAACAGCACCACCTGCTCGGGCAGCACGTCCTCGTCCACCATCAGGGCGTCGAGAAAGGCGTTGAAATCCTCGACCGCCATTTCCATGCCGCGCCGGGCCTCCTCCTCGGACGAACCGTCGATCCACGGGATCGGAAACCACTGGAAGCCGCTGGGCATGCCGGGGATCTGCTCGGGTGCGTCGGGGGCCACGAACAGCGTGTCGGGCAGGTGTTCGCCCAGAACATCCGCAAGCCCCAGCAGATCGGCCCCGTTGGCGCCATAGCCATGCACGAACACCACGACCGAGCGCGTGTCGCCCGAAACCGGCTCTTTGCGGAGCGCGTTCAAAACCCTTGTCATCTGATCCCTTCCCTATCCTTGGCCACGCGGTAATAGGCCCACAGAACCCGGGCTGCAACCGACCGCCACGGCGACCACGCCTCGGCCATCTGCCGCAGCGCCTTGTCGGTCGGCCGATCTGGCAGGCTGTACAGCATCCGCGCGGCCTCCTGCAGGGCCAGATCGCCCGACGCGATCACATCCGCCCGCCCCAGCGAGAACATGGCATAAATCTCGGCCGTCCAGACCCCGATGCCCGGCACTTGGGTCAGCTTCGCAATGACCACGTCATCGGGTACCTCGCGCAGGGCTTTGTAGTCGATCCGCGCCTCGGCCAGCGCACGGGCATAGCGGATCTTCTGACGGCTCAGCCCGACTGCGCGCAGGTCATCATCGGTGGCCCACTTGATCTTGCGCGGCCCGGTCAGGCCGGCCTGCTGCATCCGCCCCCAAATCGCGTTGGCCGAGGCCACGCTGACCTGCTGGCTGACGATGGCGCTGAGCAGTTGCGCGAAACCGTCGGGCCGGCGGCGCAGGGGCAACGGGCGGGTCAGTTCGATCGCGTGCGCCATGCGCGGACAGGTGTCAGACAGCCACTCGGCCCCTTCCGCAACGCATTCTGGTGTCTCGATAATTCGACCAACGGTCATGGCGGCTCCGGGTGGCGGTTCAGGGCGCAGGTTAGGCTGCTTTGTCGCATATGCAACCCGCTTGTATGTCCGCCGGTTCGCCGATACCCATTTGCGCATGTCGATGACCAGCACAGCCCCCGACGATACCCGCGCCAAGCGCAACGTTGCCGTTCTGGTGGCGGCGCAGGCGATTCTGGGCGCACAGATGCCGATGATCTTCATCGTTGGCGGATTGGCGGGCCAGTCGCTTGCCAGCAACGCCTGCCTGGCCACGCTGCCGATTTCGCTGATCGTTTTGGGCTCGATGCTGGCGGCAACGCCGGTCTCGGCCATCATGCAGCGCTGGGGCCGCCGCGCCGGATTTCTGGTCGGTGCCACCGCCGGAGCGGTGGGCGGCGGCGTAGGAGCCTATGGCCTGTACCTGGGGTCGTTCCCTGTCTTTCTTGTCGGCAGCCTGCTGACCGGCATCTACATGAGCGCACATGGCTTCTATCGCTTTGCCGCCGCTGATACTGCTTCAGACGCATTCCGGCCCAAGGCGATCTCTTATGTCATGGCCGGCGGTCTGGCTGCCGCCATCATCGGGCCGCAGATCGTCAAGCTGACCTCGCAGGCCTATGTCGTTCCGTTCCTGGGCACCTATTTCGCAGTGATCGCAGTGAACGTCATAGGGTCGGTCCTATTCCTGTTTCTGGACATTCCGACCCCAGACCGTCCGTCACAGGATGCACCCAAAGGCCGGTCGCGGCTCGAGCTGCTGAAAACCCCACGTATTGCCGTGGCCATCATCTGTGCCATGGTCTCGTACGCGCTGATGAACCTTGTGATGACCTCAACGCCGCTGGCCGTCGTCGGCTGTGGCTTCTCCGAAGGTGATGCGGCGGATGTGGTCACCAGCCACGTTCTGGCGATGTATGTTCCCAGTTTCTTCACCGGCCACCTGATCGCCCGGTTCGGGGCCGAGAAAATGGTCGCGATCGGTTTGGCGATTTTGGGCGGCGCGGGCGTTGTGGCCCTACAAGGCGTTGAGATCGGGAACTTCTTTCTGGCCCTCGTTCTGCTTGGCATTGGCTGGAACTTCGGTTTCATCGGCGCCACCAGCATGTTGGCGGCCCAGCACGATGTGCATGAACGCGGCCGAGTGCAGGGACTGAATGACCTGCTGGTGTTTGGAGGCGTGACGATTGCGTCGCTGGCCTCGGGCGGATTGATGAACTGTTCGGGCGGCTCCCCGGTCGAGGGATGGACGGCCGTCAACCTGGCGATGGTACCATTGCTGACCTTGGCGGGCGGCGCGCTGCTGTGGCTGGTGCTCAAACCCGATGCCGCGGATACGGCCTGATCACCACCGACCTGTGGTCGCGGTCCAGATCAGGGATGCCCGCCGACGAAACTCGCTTTGTTTCAAAGCGCCCGTGCTGACCGCTGTCGGGTCAGCGACCACGCGGCGCAACACCCATTCGGCCTGCCAACCGGCCACAAGCGCCGGGCGCGCCTGATCCGAAACATCGACGCGCCGTGCTCGGGCCGCGGCCATCCGGTCCAGCGCCCGCTCGGCCAATTGACGCACCCCGTCCGGCGTTCCGTCCAACAGGGGAATGCGCCCGCGGGCTTCAAGCTCGGGGATGGCGCGGAACCAGTTCGCCACACCGACCGCATAGCCAAAATCGCGCAGGACCGTTTCGTCGGCGGCACCTAGGGCTTGCGCCGCGGCGACCATCAGCGACCCTGCGCTGTGGGTCAGGTAGGCCTCGAAGTGTTCCTCATCCTCGAACGGATCGCGGTAGATATCCCAACGCCTTACGGCCACGAATTCATCCAGCATCGCCGCCAGATGCGGGGAAAGGACGCGCGACAGGGGCGTGACCACCTCGTGCCGCCGCACAGAGGGCCCTTCGGCGATCTCCTGCAGCGCGTCGCGCCACCATTGCAGGCGCATCTCGGCAATCATCGGCTCTTGGGTGACCCACGGCGCGCGGGCGACCTCGATATTCATCGCATAGATCGGAAACAGCACGGCCCGCGCCTGGACCGGCGCCGCCATCGCGGCCATGAACCGATCGGGGTCGGCCCGGTGGACCAGCGCCGCGCAGGCCTTGACGTCGTCGTCGAAGGGCACGCTCACTCGGCCACCACCGATTGCGGGCTGCAATCGCGCACCAGCTTCCACTGGATCGCCTCCAGCAGCGCCTCGAACGAGGCGTCGACGATGTTCGCGCTGACCCCCACCGTGGACCAGCGCCGCCCCTGCCCGTCTTCGCTGTCGATGATGACGCGGGTCACCGCCTCGGTCCCGCCCTGGGTGATGCGCACCTTGAAGTCCACCAGGTGCATATCGTCCAGGATGGGCGAGTACTGCCCCAGATCCTTGGCCAAAGCTTTGGCCAGCGCGTTCACCGGGCCACGGTCGCTGCCGTTTTCGTCCATCGACTCGCTGACCGAAAGCTTCTTCTCACCATCCACCTTCACCACGACGACCGCTTCGGACAGGCTGACCATCTGGTTGTACTTGTTCTTGCGCCGCTCGACCGTGACCTTGTAGCGCTTGACCTCGAAGAACTGCGGCAGCTGGCCCAGTTCATCGCGGGCCAGCAGCTCGAAACTAGCCTGCGCGGTGTCATAGGAATACCCTTCGGCTTCGCGTGCCTTGATCCGTTCCAGGATGCGCCCCAGCGCCGGGTCGCCCGGCTCGACCTGCAATCCGGCTTCGGTCAGGCGTTTGCGCAGGTTAGACTGGCCCGCCTGGTTCGACATCGGAATGATCCGCGCATTGCCCACGGTCGCCGGATCGACATGTTCATAGGTCGAAGGGTCCTTGAGAATCGCGCTGGCATGCAGCCCTGCCTTGTGCGCAAAGGCCGAGGCGCCAACATAGGCCGCCTGTTTGCTGGGCACCCGGTTCAGGATGTCGTCCAGCATGCGGCTGATGCGGGTCAGACCGGTCAGCGCGTCGCGACTGACGCCGATCTCGAAGGCCGAGGCATAGGGCTCCTTCAACAGCAGCGTCGGGATCAGGGCGGTCAGGTTGGCGTTGCCGCAGCGCTCGCCCAGCCCGTTCAACGTTCCCTGGATCTGGCGCGCGCCGGCATCCACAGCGGCCAAGGAACAGGCCACGGCATTTTCGGTGTCGTTGTGGGTGTGAATGCCCAGCCGGTCGCCGGGGAAGCCCGCGGCGACCAGGGCGGACACGATCCGCCCCACTTCAGCCGGCAGCGCGCCGCCATTGGTGTCGCACAACACCACCCAGCGGGCACCGGCCTCCAGCGCCGCTTGGCAGACCTGTATGGCATAAGCGGGGTTGTCCTTGTAGCCGTCAAAGAAATGCTCGGCATCAAACAGCGCCTCGCGCCCCTGCGCCACGATATGCGCGACCGAGGCGCGGACGTTCTCGACATTTTCCTCCAGCGAGATCCCCAGCGCGTCGGTCACGTGATAGTCATGCGACTTGCCCACCAGACAGACCGCCCGCGTGCCCGCGTTCATGACGGCGGCCAACACGTCGTCATTCTCGGCCGAGCGCCCGGCCCGTTTGGTCATGCCAAAGGCGGTCAGGCAGGCGCGCGTCTTGGGCGCGGCGTCGAAAAATGCGCTGTCGGTGGGGTTCGCACCGGGCCAGCCGCCTTCGATATAGTCCACCCCCAAAGCATCCAGCGCCTGCGCGATCTGGACCTTTTCGGCGGTCGAGAATTGAACGCCCTGCGTCTGCTGCCCGTCGCGCAGCGTGGTGTCATAGAGGTACAGGCGCTCCTTGGTCATTCCACGCCCTCCAGCCTGCTGGCATCAAAGCCCGCGCCTGGCACCAGTTCGACCCCGTCCTTGCTCATCCGCACTTCCAGACCAGCCGACAGATAGGCGGCCTTCAACCGATCCACTTCCGAGAAATCCTTGGTCTGCATCGCCTCGGCCCGAACACGGGCCAGCCGGTCGGCATGGGCCGTGAGATCGACCTGTGGCACCTGAGCCCAAGACGGAATATCGTCACCCAACAAACCGAGGAACTGCAAAGAATATCGCAGCGACACAACGTCGTCGGCGATAGATAACTGGTGAAGTTCAGCGATGGCACCGGCTGTGTTCAGGTCGTCGGCTAAAAAGTTGACGATTTGAGGATGTGGTTCGCCAGAACCAACACTCTGCGCCGCCTGAGCGTAGAACTTGCGCAAAGTTCGCTCGGCCTCGCGCGCCTTCTTCTCGGTCCAGTCCATCGGCTTGCGATAGTGGGTCTGCAGGAAGACGAACCGGATCACCTCACCCGGCACGCCCTGATCCAGCAGGTCATGCACGGTGAAGAAATTGCCCAGCGATTTGGACATCTTCTTTCCCTCGACCTGCAGCATCTCGTTGTGCAGCCAGTACCGCGCGAATTCGCCATGGGGGTGGGCGCATTTGCTCTGGGCGATCTCGTTTTCGTGGTGCGGAAACATCAGGTCATTTCCGCCGCCATGGATGTCAAAACTTTCGCCCAGCAACTCATAGCTCATGGCCGAGCATTCGATATGCCAGCCCGGACGCCCCCGGCCCCAGGGCGACTCCCAACCGGGCAGTTCATCGTCCGAGGGCTTCCACAGCACGAAATCCATCGGGTTCTTCTTGTAGGGCGCCACCTCGACCCGAGCGCCTGCGATCATGTCATCGACCGACCGGCCCGACAGCTTGCCATACTCGTCGCGCCAGCTGTCCACCGCGAACAGAACATGCCCCTCGGCCTCATAGGCGTGACCCTTGGCGATCAGGTCCTCGATCATCGCGATCATCTGGTCGATATACCGCGTGGCCCGCGGCATCTGGTCGGGCTCCAGCGCCCCCAGCGCGCCCATGTCGTGCAGGTACCAGCCGATCGTCTCGTCCGACCGCTCCTGCACCAACTGCTCAAGCGTTCCTTCGGCCCCGGCCTGCTTGCGCGCCAGGGCCGTCGCGTTGATCTTGTCATCGACGTCGGTGAAGTTGCGTACATAGGTCACATGCTCGTGCCCGTAAACGTGACGCAGCAGGCGGTATAGCACGTCAAACACTACCACGGGCCGCGCGTTGCCCAGATGCGCCCGGTCATACACGGTGGGTCCGCAGACATACATCCGCACGTTGTCGGGATCGATCGGAACGAAATCTTCCTTCGTCCGGGTCCGCGTGTTGTGCAGTTTGATCGTCGTCATGCGTCTGGCTCCTGGATACAGCAATAGCGTCCGCGTTGACGCGGGCTTAGCAACTTGTCTCAGGGAAGAAAACGAAAGAAACCGGCCCGCGTGAAAGTTCAGCAGGGAATGCAGCAGATAATGATGCAGGCCTTCCGGTTCATGGCCCATCGCATAGCACGCCCGGTCCCGCGCGCCAAGACTTCTGTTGCCGGCGGGGGAAGCTGATTGACAAATCACCTCGGCTCTGACCCATTCGGCGGACTTGCCGCAACGGAGGCGCGCCATGAAACTTTCGCACCGCATCACGCATCTGACCGGAGGCGGTTCGGACGGGTGGGACGTGTTCTATCGCGCGCGCCGCATGATCGCCGAAGGCGAGGCCGTGACCGAGCTGACCATCGGCGAACATGACATCCGCACCCACCCCTCGATCCTGGCCGAGATGGACCGGTCGGCGCGCGCGGGCCATACCGGATACGCAATGGTGCCGGGCACGGATCTGCTGCGCGATACCGTGGCCGCGCGGGTGCAGACCCGCACGGGCGTTCCGACCACGCGCCACAACGTGCTGATCACCCCGGGCGGACAGGCCGCGCTGTTCGCCGCGCATATGGCAGCGTGCGACCCGGGCGATGTGGGCCTCTATCTGGACCCGTTCTACGCCACCTACCCCGGTACGATCCGCGGGGCTGGCGCGATCGCGCGCGCGGTTCAGACCCGGGCCGAGGACGCCTTTCAGCCCGACGCAACCCTGATCGCGGAACAGGCCGAGGGTGCCGCATCATTGCTGATCAACACGCCGAACAACCCGACCGGGGTCGTCTATTCCCGCGAGACCCTGACCGAGATCGCCGATCTGTGCCGCGAACGCGACATCTGGCTGATCTCGGACGAGGTCTATGACACGCAAGTCTGGGAAGGCGCGCACCTGTCGCCCCGCGCCCTGCCCGGTATGGCCGACCGCACACTGGTCGTGGGCTCGATGTCGAAGTCCCACGCCATGACCGGGTCGCGCTGCGGTTGGATCGTTGGCCCCGAAGAGGCCATCGAACATCTGATCAACCTTGCCACGCACACCACATACGGGGTTCCGGGTTTCATCCAGGACGCCGCCAGCTATGCGCTGACCGCGGGGGACGAACTTGAAGAAGAGGTTGCGGCCCCTTTCCGCCGCCGCCGCGCCCTGGCGATGCAGGTTCTGGCCCGACAGAACACGGTGGGCCTGATCCCCGCACAAGGCGCAATGTACCTGATGCTGGACATCCGCGCGACAGGGCAAAGCGGCGAAGCCTTCGCCAATGCACTGCTGGACACCCACGCCATCGCGGTCATGCCCGGAGAAAGCTTCGGCCAAGCCGCCGCAGGGCATGTGCGCGTGGCCATGACCATCGATGATGACCGGTTCGCCGCTGCCCTTCAGACCCTATGCGAATTCGCAGCCCGGCTTGCGGGTCAGACAGCGGCCGAGTGACCGAGACGGGTTTCGTTCAGAACCGGAACGTCGTGCGCAGGTTAAAGGTGTTGGTATCCAGATCGCCCCGCGACCGTGTGACATCGTTAAAATTCTGCCGCAACGCTTCGCCACTGATGATCAGCCGTTCGCCCAGAGGATAGGCTACGCCGATTCCGTAGACCGCTGCTGTGTCGCTGTCGCCCGAAGTATTCGCCCGCGCGGCACCTACCACGACGTAGCCCAAAGCGGGCCCGAACTCATATCCGCCGCGCAGTTTCACGCGGGACACGCTGTCCAAACTGCCCTCCGAGGCGCCCAGGTCGAGATTCAGCCGGTCATATTCCAGTTCACCCCCGACGACGAAGCTGCCAAGATCCAGATCGTATCCGATATTTGCGCCGATGCTGCCCGAATTGCTTCCACTGCCGCCGGGTCCGTCCGCGTCGGTATAACCGAAGGTGAACCCGGCGTAAGCGCCCGTCCAATCCTCGGCCAACGCCACCTGCGCCGCTGGAACCAGCAGGGCCGACAGCAAGGCGCGGATCAGTTTCATGCAAGCCTCCGGTTTTCGTTCAGCACCCGTTGCAATTGAAACAGATGCGGTGATGTGCACCTCTACTAAACATGTGCTTTGGTGCAGTCAGATCAATTCAAGTCACGCAAATCTTAACAATAAGTAATGGAAGCATAACATATTTCGCCATCTGCGTGAGGATTTCCTGCCGCGTTCATCAACGTTCCGAGTTTTTGAGGCCAAAAGCGACATCGGTCGCAAACGGGACAGATTACTTGCTCGGACCCTGACACCATTCGTCGCAGGAGTTGAGGGCCACATGCCAAACGATATCTGGAAGATTTGCCTGATTAGCCGCACCATTGGTGCCGATCGGGGGCGTGCGGCACGAGGACGGCCGTGACGGGTTGAAGCTTCCCCCCTTTGACCTGACTTTCAATTTGGAGTCCTCACCATGAACGACCAGTCCCGCTCAACGTCCCGCAGTGGCGGCCGCGCCGCCCGTCGCGCCGCCCGTGCCGCAGCCCTGCCCGAACATCTTCGCCCCGTTCGTCCGGGGCTTGAGGGCGGCACGTACAAACCGCTCAGCCAGCAGGACATGGAGCGTATTCACGCCGCCGCGCTGGACGCGCTGGAAACTATCGGTTTGGCCGACGCGCCGCCCAGCGGCATCGATTACCTTGTCAATGCCGGCTGTACGCTTGGCGATGACGGGCGTATCCGCTTTCCCCGCGCGCTGGTCGAGGACACGATCGCCCGTGCCAACCGCTCGGTGACGCTCTACAGCCGCGACGGCAAGACCGATCTCGAACTTTCGGGCAACCGCGTGCACTACGGCACCGCCGGGGCGGCGGTCAGCATGGTCGATGCCCAGGGCCGCAACTATCGCGATTCGACCGTGCAGGACCTGCACGACGCGGCCCGGATCTGCGAGCAGTTGGACAATATTCATTTCGTGCAGCGCCCCATGGTCTGCCGCGACATCGCCGACAACCGCG
This sequence comes from Ruegeria sp. BHSB172, assembly GCF_059613165.1. Classification (NCBI taxonomy): domain Bacteria; kingdom Pseudomonadati; phylum Pseudomonadota; class Alphaproteobacteria; order Rhodobacterales; family Roseobacteraceae; genus Ruegeria; species Ruegeria sp. BHSB172. The sequence goes on along the minus strand of NZ_JBXWRZ010000001.1, from coordinate 128,870 downwards.
AAATGGACCTGAACACGATCTATGCCTGCTGTTCCGGCACCTACAAACATATCGGCACCTCGTTCACCGACCCAAGCTATGTGGCGCCGGCGATGGAGATGCTGCACATGATCGCCGGCGGCGAGGACAAATGGCGCGAGCGGCCCTTCGTGTCGAATTCGAACTGTTTCGTCGTGCCGCCGATGAAATTCGCCACCGAAAGCTGCCAAGTGATGGAGGAATGCATCAAGGCAGGTATGCCGGTGCTGCTGCTGTCAGCGGGCATGGCAGGCGCGACGGCGCCTTCGACCATCGCGGGCGCGATCGTCCAGGCCACCGCCGAATGCCTGGCCGGGTTGGTTTATGTCAATGCCGTAAGCCCCGGTGCTCCGGCGGTTTTTGGCACCTGGCCCTTTGGGCTGGACCTGCGCACCGGCGCGATGTCGGTCGGTTCGGGCGAGCAGGCGCTGCTGAGCGCGGGCTGCGCCCAGATGCACAAGTTCTACGACCTGCCGGGCGGCGCCGCGGCCGGTGCTTCGGATGCGAAACTGCCCGACATGCAGGCCGGGTGGGAGCAGATGTGCTCGAACGTCATGGCCGGGCTTTCGGGATTGAACATGGTCTACGAAGCCGCGGGAATGCACGCCTCGTTGCTGGGCTTCTGCTTCGAGAGCCTGATTCTGGGCGATGACTTGATCGGGCAGGCCCTGCGTTGCGTCCGCGGGATCGAGGTGAATGAAGACACCCTGGCCGTCGACCAGATTGCCGAGGTCTGTCTGGGCGGGCCGGGCCATTATTTGGGCACCGATGCCACGCTCAGCCGGATGCAGGCCGATTATGTATATCCCATCTTGGGGGATCGGACCTCGCCCAAGGAATGGGCCGAGCTGGGCAAGCCCGACCTGATTGCCAAGGCCACCGCCCGGAAGGAAGAGATTCTAGGCCAGCCGTCACCAGCCCGGTTCGATCCGGTGCTGGACGCTGAGATCCGAAGCAAGTTCAACATTCACTTACCCGCATAACCTATTGTAAAGCGGCCCGGGTTTCCCCGGGGCCGCGCTCCGCCGACAGGTGTCAGCCGTTGCTTGGGGGAAGCAACCCTGCCTCCTGCGCGACGGCGATTTCGGCCTGATCCAGCGCGCCGTCACCATTTGCATCCATCGCCGAGAACGTGTCTGCATCCATGTCCGGCAGAACGGCCTGCACTTCTTCGATGGTCAGAACGCCGTCGCCGTTGGCATCGGCGCTGCATTGGGCCAGAACAACTGCCGGAACGCCCAGGGCCACGGTGGCCAGAAGAGCGAGATTGCGAGGTTTCATCGTCAAATCTCCAAATAAGGGGTGTGTGGTAGTTTGTCCGGACACCGGCACCAACCACCCCTGCTCGGCCCATGTCACCCCCGCCGAGTCGCACAGCCCGATTCGTGCCGATCCCCGCCCCTTTTGCGCACCTGGCGGCGCGATCTTTTGCCGTGCAAAATTCCGCCGGGACGTTGCGCCATGACTCCCCTCATGCGGGCGGCCCGAACCGGCAGAACGCCGCCCAAAAAGAAAGGGGGCCGAAGCCCCCTGTCAGTTTTGCCGTCCAGGCTCATTCTCATTGACCGCCCGGTGTTTTTTGCCTGCGGCCTGGACTGCACATGGGACGAGCGCACCCGCCCCGTGAAAGAGTGGGAAGGAGCAAATATTCCGCCCCACCCTGTTCGTGGCCGACACGGGCATGTCGGCCGGGCGGAGAAAGGCCAGATGGTAAGTCTTGCGACCTGTCTCCGTATTCGTCGGGACCGGCACCGTATTGGCAGCGTCCAACCCCTGCGCCCCGGGTTGCCGGGGCGTTTAGCTCAGCTACACCCGCTGGTTGCGCCGCAGGTGTTGCATTTCATGCAGGTCCCGTTGCGCACCAGCGTGTAGTTCCCGCATTCCCCGCAGGGATCGCCCTCGTAGCCCTGCATCTTGGCCTTGGTTCGGGCATCCATCCCGGTGGCTGTCTCGGCAACGACGGTGGTCTCGCTTTTGGTCTCGAAGGTGACGGACGCCTCGGACATGCCGGTCGCGGCCGCCTGCCCTCCGTTGAACACCACCAGATCCTGCGGAAGACGCTTGCGCAGATAGCCGGTCGAGCTGATCTGTTTCAGCACCTCCAGCGATTTCGACGCCGCGCTGTCGCTGACCTCCGAGACGTTCGACACGCCCTCTTCCTCGCCGCGGCCCAGATCGTCGAAGGTTGCGCCTTGCGGCTTCACATGCGCCAGGTCGGTACGATCCAGATACGACACCGCAAGCTCGCGGAAGATGTAGTCGAGGATCGACGTGGCGTTCTTGATCGAGTCGTTGCCCTGCACCATCCCGGCCGGTTCGAACTTGGTGAAGGTGAAGGCGTCGACGAACTCTTCCAGCGGCACGCCATATTGCAGGCCGACAGAGACAGCGATGGCGAAGTTGTTCATCATCGCACGGAAGCCGGCGCCTTCCTTGTGCATGTCGATGAAGATCTCGCCCAGCTTGCCGTCCTCGAACTCGCCGGTACGCAGGTAGACCTTGTGCCCGCCCACGATCGCCTTCTGGGTATAGCCCTTGCGGCGATGCGGCAGCTTTTCGCGGTGGCTGCGGATGACCTCCTTGACCACGACCTTCTCGATGACCTTTTCGGCCAGAGTCACGGCCTTTTCCCGCGCCGATCCGCTTTCGAGGATTTCCGCCGCCTCATCGTCATCCTCGACCAGCGCCGCCGCCAGCGGCTGGCTGAGCTTGGACCCGTCGCGATACAGCGCGTTTGCCTTGACGCCCAGGCTCCAGGACAGCTCGTAGGCCTTCTGGCAATCCTCGATGGTGGCATCATTGGGCATGTTGATCGTCTTGCTAATCGCGCCCGAAATGAAGCTTTGCGCCGCCGCCATCATCTTGATGTGGCTGTCGACACCCAGGAACCGCTTGCCCTTCTTGCCGCACGGGTTGGCGCAGTCGAAGATCGCGTAATGCTCAGGCTTCAGATGCGGGGCCCCTTCCAGGGTCATGGTGCCGCAGACATGGTCGTTGGCCGCGTCGATATCCGCCTTGCTGAAGCCCAGATGGCGCAGCATGTCAAAGGTCGGATCGTTCAGCTTGCTGGCCGGGATGCCCAGAACACCGGTGCAGAAATCTTCGCCCAGCGTCCACTGGTTGAAGACGAACCGGATGTCGAACGCACTTTCCAGCGCGGCGTCGATCTTGGCCAGCTCGTTCGGGCCGAACCCGTGACCGGTCAGCGAGGTGTGGTTGATCCCCGGCGCGTTGCCCAAGGTGCCGTGACCCACCGCGTAGGACACAATCTCTTCGATCTGGGCCGAAGAATAGCCCAGCTTCTCGAGCGCCGCGGGGACCGAGCGGTTGATGATCTTGAAGTAGCCGCCCCCGGCCAGTTTCTTGAACTTGACCAATGCAAAGTCAGGCTCGATCCCGGTGGTGTCGCAGTCCATCACCAGACCGATCGTGCCGGTCGGTGCGATCACGGTGGCCTGCGCGTTGCGGTAGCCGTTCTTCTCACCCAGGCTCAGCGCCTCGTCCCAGGCGCTCATGGCCAGATCGATCAGGCGCTTGTCCGGACAATTGGCGTGATCCAGCGGCACCGGCTTGACCGATAGCTTCTCGTAGCCCTCGGTCACACCCTGCGCAGCGCGACGGTGGTTGCGGATGACCCGCAGCATATGCTCGGCGTTGCGCTTGTAGCCGGCGAACGGCCCCAGCTCGCCGGCGATCTCGGCCGAGGTGGCATAGGCCACACCTGTCATGATCGCAGTCAGTGCGCCACAGATCGCCCGACCCTCGTCCGAGTCGTAGCCATAGCCCATATTCATCAGCAGGCCGCCGATGTTGGCATAGCCCAGACCCAGCGTACGGAAGTCATAAGACAACTGCGCGATCTCTTTCGACGGGAACTGCGCCATCGTCACCGAGATCTCGAGCGTCAGCGTCCAGAGACGGGCCGCGTGCATATAGTCGGCCGCCTGAAACTCGCCATCGTTCAGGAAGGTCAGCAGGTTCATCGACGCCAGGTTGCAGGCCGTGTCATCAAGGAACATGTATTCCGAGCACGGGTTCGAGCCGCGGATCTCGCCGTCTTCGGGGCAGGTGTGCCATTCGTTGACCGTGTCGTGGAATTGAATGCCCGGATCGGCGCAGGCCCAGGCCGCATGGCCGACCTTTTCCCACAGGTCGCGCGCCTTGACCACCTTGGCCACCTTGCCGTCGGTGCGGTTGATCAGTTCCCAGTCGGCATCCTTTTCAACCGCCTTGAGGAAGGCGTTGGTCACGCGGATCGAGTTGTTGGAGTTCTGACCCGAGACCGAATTGTAGGCTTCCGAATCCCAGTCGGTGTCGTAGGTCGGAAACTCGATGCTGTCGTGGCCCTGCTTGGCGTAATCCAGCACGCGCTTGATGTAAGTCTCAGGGATCGCGACCTTTTTCGCCTCGCGGATCGCCGATTTCAGCGCGTCGTTCTTCTTGGGATCATAAGCGTCGTCCTGTGCGCCGTCCCACGTGCGGATGGCCTCGAAAATGCCGTTCAACATCTTCTCGTGCATCTTCGATCCGGCAACGATCGAGGCCACCTTCTGCTCTTCGATCACCTTCCATTCGATGAATTGCTCGATGTCAGGGTGATCTGCATCGACGATCACCATCTTTGCTGCTCGACGGGTTGTCCCGCCTGATTTGATCGCGCCAGCGGCGCGGTCGCCGATCTTGAGAAAGCCCATCAGGCCCGAGGACTTGCCGCCACCCGACAGCGCTTCGCCTTCTGCACGCAGATGGCTGAAGTTGGTCCCGGTACCCGAGCCGTATTTGAACAGGCGCGCCTCGCGCACCCAAAGATCCATGATCCCGCCTTCGTTCACCAGGTCGTCGTCGACGGACTGGATGAAGCACGCATGCGGCTGCGGGTGTTCATAGGCCGATTTCGACTTGGTCAGCTTGCCGGTTTTGTAGTCGACATAGTAGTGACCCTGCGCCGGGCCATCGATCCCGTAGGCCCAGTGCAGACCGGTGTTGAACCATTGCGGGCTGTTTGGTGCGGCGCGCTGGGTCGCCAGCATATAGCGCATCTCGTCGAAATAGGCGCGCGCGTCCTCCTCGGTCGAGAAATAGCCGCCCTTCCAGCCCCAATAGGCCCAGGCACCGGCCAGACGGTCGAACACCTGTTTGGAAGAAGTTTCACCACCAAACTCGGCGTCCTCTGCCGGAACCGAGCGCCAGAGGAATTCGGGCACGTCTTTTTCGCGGACCTTCTTGAGCTTGTTGGGAACGCCGGCCTTGCGGAAATATTTCTGTGCGATCACGTCGCTGGCGACCTGACTCCAGGTCGAGGGCACCTCGATGCCTTCCAGCCGGAACACGATGGTGCCGTCGGGGTTGCGGATTTCCGAGGTGACGGACACGAAGTCCAGATCGGCATAAGCGTCCTGCCCAGGTTTCGTAAACTTTCTTTCAATCTTCATGTCCGCAGCCCCAGATCATCAAACAGTGCTATTCATGTCCTCGGCACCCAATTCACATTCGGCGGGGTGCCGCCCGCCGTGCCTGCAAGAAACCTCTGGACGTACTGGCCCGGCGCCGCCAAAGCGGCGTGAACCCGACTGAGCGGTACACGTCAGTTTGAGTTTGCTTCCGACCCTCGCCCGTTGCCCTCTGACTGGCTTTTTATACCAGATTTAGTGGCTATTGCTCCGGCCCATACAATCTGGCGTATCTACCCATAGTTGGTCAACGGCATTTTTTGCTCGAAACGCAGAACTTTTCAGTTGACCCCACCGCGTCCAGAAGGCGCCCGCGCACCGAAACCGATTCATCCACAGGGCGATCGATTTTTATCTGGCCCGATGCCCATTCGGTTTTTCCGCCTTTTTTCAGACCGGTTGCAGCATAATGGTCAAGCAAGCGCTTCTGCCCCATACTGAATCGGGAATCACGGATCCGGGCCCGATCGGGTTCACGAATCTCGCGCCCATGAGTTGACAGGAATCGTTGTGAAAAAAGCACTCATCGCTTTCGCCCTCGCACCGCCCTTTCTGTGGGGGTGTGCGTCGTCGCCCCCGGAACCGACCTCGCGCAGCGCCCAGTTCAGCGACTATCCTGGGCAATTGCTCGAAACATTCGAGATCAGCTGTGACGGCCCCGGCGAGCAATTCCGCAAAACAAAGTCGACACAGTTCGAATGCCTTTCGGCCCTACCACCCGACACCACCGCCTTTTTGATTCTGAATTATGACGGGTCGACCAAGGACTTGCCCAGGGGAATCCGGCGGATGTCCACCCAACGCAACCCGGCAGGCTATCGCGTAGATGCCGAATTGTTCTTCCTTGTCCCTCAGAAAGACGGCGCACCGGTCAAGGTCCCCATAGAAAGCGCGACCCTGGATCAGGAACTCACGACTCTGTACCGGTATTTCGGTGGAATGCCGCTGTGAGTGAAAAGTGGTCGGGGCGGCGAGATTCGAACTCACGACCCCCTGTACCCAAAACAGGTGCGCTACCAGACTGCGCCACGCCCCGGACCGTGCGTCTTCCTAACCGCGACTTATTGATTTGAAAACCCCTAACAGGGCCAGATCGCAGGGCCGTCCGCAAAAATTTCGTGACGCAGTTGTGTGCCAGGGCCAATCCCGTATCGAGCCGCCAGCCCTGCATTGATTTCAAGAACCGCAAAGACCGCATCACCCCCGTCGATCGGGGTCAGATCACCCGGTATGGCACCGCGATGCACACGGTTTACGACGCCCTTGCGGTCGACAAAGATCATGTCGAGCGGGATCAGGGTGTTCTTCATCCAGAACGCCACAGGCTGCGGGGGGTCGAAAACGAACAGCATCCCGGACTGACGCGGCAGCGACTCTCGGAACATCAACCCACGCGCGCGGTCCTGCGGCGTGACGGCCAGTTCGACATCGAACCGCACCTGCGCCACCGCATTGCGCAGAAAGACATGATCGGGGCGACAGCTGGCCATGGCAGCCTGCGCCCAGAAAAAGGTCAAAGCTGCCAGAACCAGAGCTCGTATCATTCCCTCATCAATTCTTCAGTGCGGATTCCCAGGCCAGGACCTGCACTGCCATCCGGCCGCGCTTGCCGTCAATGACCCGCATGGCCAGCGCCTCGCCGGGTTGCAGATCCGCAAACCCCGACCGGCGCAATACCTCGATGTGCAGGAAGACGTCCTCGTCCCGGCCAAACACATTGGCAAAGCCGAACCCCTTGGCCTTGTCGAACCATTTCACGCGCGCGGCTTCCATCGGCATCTGGGCGATCTGCGCGGGATCCATCTCGGCAAAATCGGCCAGCATCGTCGAGTCGCCCCGCTCGGGCGGGTCGATGCCAAGCACCTCGACCGCCTGAACGCCACGGTCGGTACGGTGGGTCATGATCTCGATCCCGGCCCCGTCCGCGATCGAACTCTGACCGAAATTCCGCAACACGTTCACATGCAGCAAGATATCGGGACCACCCTCGTCGGACACGACGAAGCCGTACCCCTTGGCGGGGTCGAACCATTTTACGTGACCGCGAACGCGGTACATTGTGTTCTGGTCGTCTGACACGGTGCTTCCATCACGAATTATTGCTGCTTGTCCGAGGCTCGTAGATCCCGCAAATCGTTAACTAGTTCAAGGTTAAAAACCGCTGTCTTTTCCGAGTGTTGTATTTCACGTCGCACGAATATCACGGATTCAACCTCTGGATTGTCCAATTCTGACCGGGACTCTCACGCCGCCACTGAAACCTGTCATGCAGCCGGAACGCTCCATCAGCCCAGAATTCGATTTCCACCGGGGTCAGCCGATACCCGCCCCAGAACTCGGGGCGCGGCGGATTGGACCCCAGCCTTGCTGTGACCTTGGCAACTTCGGCCATCAAGGCCGCGCGGCTGCTCAGCGGTTCCGACTGCCGCGAGGCCCAAGCGCCCAAACGGCTTTTCAGTGACCGTGACGCATAATATTCGTCGGCCTTCGCCCCATCTTCCTTGGTGATTGTACCACGAACCCGGATCTGACGCCGCAGTGATTTCCAGTGCATCACAAAGGCGGCTTTGCCTGCCGAGTCCAGCTCTTGGGCCTTGGCGCTGTGATAGTTGGTATAGAAAACGAAGGAGTCGGCCTCGATATCTTTCAGCAACACCATCCGCGCGTTCGGCATACCATCTGGGTCCACGGTCGCCAGGGCAATCGCGTTCGGATCGTTCGGTTCCGTCTTTTCGGCCTCGGCCAACCAACGGGCCGCGATCACGAACGGATCTTCACCGGCAAAGATGCCGTTTCGCTCACTCATGTCCATCCCCTGGAACAAATTGAACATGAGCCTAGGGCGAGAACCCGCCGCGGGCAAGGACAGATAGCCTTGATGCAGCGCAATCAATGGCCTAAACCAACGCAACGCAACGCGACGACAGGCGGAGAACCGAACATGTCAAATCAGTTGATGGCCGGCAAGCGCGGCCTCATCATGGGACTGGCCAATGACAAATCAATCGCATGGGGAATCGCCCGCGCCTTGTCCGAAGCCGGAGCCGAACTGGCTTTCTCTTACCAGGGGGATGCACTGAAAAAACGGGTCTACCCGTTGGCGGCCCAATTGGGTAGCGAGATTGTCCTGCCCTGTGACGTCAGCAACGAAGAATCGATTGACGAGCTGTTCGCGGCGCTGAAAGACAAATGGGGCAAGCTGGATTTCGTCGTCCACGCCATTGGTTTCTCGGACAAGAACGAACTTCGCGGCCGCTACGTCGACACGTCGCGCGCAAATTTCAAGCTGACGATGGACGTGTCGGTCTACTCCTTTACGGCGGTGATGCAACGCGCCGAAAAGCTGATGACGGACGGCGGCAGCGCCATCACTCTGACTTATTATGGTGCTGAGCAGGTCATGCCGCATTACAATGTCATGGGTGTGGCCAAGGCCGCGCTCGAGGCGTCGGTGAAATACCTGGCCGAGGACCTGGGCAAGGACAACATCCGCATCAACGCGATCTCGGCCGGGCCGATCAAGACCCTGGCCGCCAGCGGCATCGGCGACTTCCGCTACATCATGAAGTGGAACGAGTACAATTCGCCCCTGCGTCGCAACGTGACCATCGACGACGTGGGCAAATCGGCGCTGTATCTGCTGTCGGATCTCAGCAGCGGCGTGACCGGTGAAAACCTGCACGTGGATTCAGGTTATCACATCGTCGGCATGAAAGCCGTCGACGCGCCGGACGTGGAAAAGGGATAAGACCATGAGCGCAAAGGACCGCCTGCCCCACGAGAAAGGCTTTCACATCAGCTGGGACCAGATCCACCGCGACTCGCGCGCGCTGGCCTGGCGGCTGGACGGTCAGGGCCCCAATGACGGTGCCTGGCGCGCCGTCGTCGCGATCACGCGCGGCGGCATGGCACCGGCGATGATCGTCAGCCGCGAGCTGGACATCCGCACCGTCGATACGATCAGCGTCAAATCCTATCACCATCAGGAACGCGGCGAGGCCGAGGTGCTCAAGGCCCCCGATGCCGATTTGATGGGGGATGGTGAAGGCGTGCTGATCATCGACGACCTGGTCGACAGCGGCAAGACGCTGGAACTGGTGCGCAAGATGTACCCCAAGGCCCATTTCGCCACGGTTTATGCCAAGCCCAAGGGCCGCCCGATGGTTGACACGTATATCACCGAGGTCAGCCAGGACACCTGGATCTTCTTCCCCTGGGATATGGCCCTGCAATATGTCGAGCCCTACCGCGGCACCGACTGATCCCACTTTTCCACCACAAATCAGCAAGACCGGACACCCGATGACATTGACCCGCACCGCCGCCACCTTCGCCCCTCCGGTGATGGAGGCGCGGCGCTGGCTCGAGGGGGTCACGTTCTCGGAAGATCGCCCACTGATCAATGTCAGCCAGGCGGCGCCGGTCGATCCACCGCCGCTGGCTCTGCGGCAGGCGATGGCCGATTTTGCGGTCAATCAAGACGCGGCGCATCTCTACGGCCCGGTTCTAGGTAACCTCGATCTGCGCGCAGAACTCGCGCGTGAGATTGGTGACCACTACGGCGCCGAGGTTCAGCCGGAACAGACAGCCATCACCTCGGGCTGCAATCAGGCCTTCGCCTCAGTCATCTCGGCGATCACCGACCAAGGGGATGAGGTCATCCTGCCAACACCATGGTATTTCAACCACAAAATGTGGCTGGACATGGCCGGTGTTCGGGCGGTTGATCTGCCGACCGGGGCGGACCTGCTGCCCGATCCCGAACAGGCGCGCGCGCTGATCACCGACCGCACGCGCGCCATCGCGCTGGTGACGCCCAACAATCCGGGTGGGGTCGAATACCCGGCAGATTTGGTCAGTGCTTTCTATGACCTGGCGCAACAGCATGGCTTGCGCCTGCTGGTCGATGAAACCTATCGTGATTTCGACAGCCGCAGCGGCCCGCCGCACGCTTTGTTCCAGCAGCCCGACTGGGATCGGACGCTGGTGCATCTCTATTCCTTCTCGAAAGCCTACCGCCTGACCGGGCACCGCGTGGGCGCGATCGCCACCGGTGCGCCGCTGCTGGCCGAGGTCGAAAAATTCCTCGATACCGTCGCCATCTGCCCCGGCCAGATGGGTCAGTTCGCGGCGCTGTGGGGGATGCAGAACCTGTCTCAATGGCTGGCCGGGGAACGCGCCGAGATTCTGGATCGCCGCGCTGCAATCACCGAGAACATGCCCCGCCTGACCGACAAAGGCTGGCGACTGTTGGGTCTGGGCGCCTATTTCGCCTATCTCGAACATCCGTTCGAGATGCCGTCGGACGAACTGGCGCGCAGATTGGTCTCCGAGGCCGGTATTCTGCTGCTGCCGGGTACGATGTTCATGCCCGATCACGACCCCGCCGGGAAACGCCAGGTGCGCATTGCTTTTGCCAATCTGGACCGTGCTGGAATCGGGCAATTGTTCGACCGCTTGCAGGCTCTGTCCTTCTGAGCTTGCCCCCCGGCACCCCGCGTCGTATTCAGGGCCGCAACACAGACGGCAGAACCCTGCCGCAAGATCCAAGAGGGCACTATGGCCGCAGGCATGAAGAACCTTTCCAAAACCTTTGTTTGGATCCTGATGGGTCTGTTGATGTTGGGGCTTGCCGGGTTCGGCGCCGTCAACCTCAGTGGCACCGTGCGCACGGTCGCGCAGGTCGGGGACGAGGTCATCACCGTCGACGCCTATGCCCGCGAGCTTCAGCGCGAAATCCGCGCGGTCGAGGCGCAGACGGGCCAGCCGTTGCAGATGTCTCAGGCCCGCGACCTGGGACTGGACCAGCGCGCCCTGTCGCGGCTGGTCGCGCTGGCCGCGCTGGACAACGAGGTGGCGCAGCTGGGCATCTCGGTCGGCGATGAAAACCTGCAAAAGGAGATCCTGCGCATTCAGGCCTTCCAAGGCGCCGACGGATCGTTCGACCGCGAGGCCTATAGGTTCCAGTTGGAACAGATCGGCATGACCGAAGCGGAATTTGAGGAAGACCTGCGCAAGGAAACCGCCCGCACCCTGGTGCAAGGCGCCATCATGAACGGCATCGAAATGCCCGCAGTTCTGACCGACACGCTGGCCGATTATGTGCTGGCGCGCCGCAGCTTTACCGTGGCCACCCTGTCGGAAGACGCGCTGGACGCACCGGCGCCCGAGCCGACCGACGCGGACATCCAGGCCTTCTATGACGCCAACACAGACCGCTTTACCCTGCCCCGCACGAAAAAGATCACCTATGCCGTTCTGTCGCCCGCGATGCTGCAGGACACGGTCGAGGTGGACGAGGACGCCCTGCGCCGCCTCTACGAGCAGCGCAAGGACCAGTATCAGCAGCCTGAGCGGCGTCTGGTCGAACGGCTGGTCTACCCGTCAGAAGCCGAGGCGACCGAAGCCAAGGCGCAGCTTGAAGTTGACGGGGTGGATTTCGAACAGTTGGTGCGCGCGCGCGAACTGGAGCTCAGCGATGTCGATCTGGGCGATGTCACCCGCGACGATCTGGGCGAAGCGGCGGATGCCGTCTTTGCCGCCGAGGTCGGCGATGTGATCGGCCCGCTGCCGTCGGCCTTCGGCCCGGCGCTGTTCCGCGTGAACGGCACGCTGGCCGAACACAATGTCAGCTTTGACGAGGCCGAACCCGAACTGCGCGAGGAACTGGCCGCCGAACGCGCCCGCCGCGTGATCGAGTCGCAGGCCGAAGAGTTCAACGACATGCTGGCCGGCGGCGCGACGCTCGAGGAACTGGTCGCCGAGACCGAGATGGAACTGGGCCAGATCGACTGGACGACCCAGAGCGACGAGGCCCTTGCCGCCTATGACGCGTTCCGCAGCGCGGCCCAAGCCGTCGGCGAGGGCGACTTCCCCGAGATCGGCTTTCTCGAGGATGGCTCGGTCTTTGCCCTGCGTCTGGACGAGGAATTGCCGCCGCGCCCCGAGCCGCTGGCACTTGCGCGCGAGCGTGTGATCGAGGCATGGAAACAGGAAGAAATCGGCAAGGCTCTGCTGGAAAAGGCCAATACGGTCGTGACTGGTCTGGCCGTTGACGGGGATTTCACCGCCACGGGCCTGCCGTTCCGGGTGGAAAACGCCCTGACCCGCACCGCTTTCCTGGATGACGTTCCCGCCGATTTCATGAACCAGGTGTTCGAGATGGAGCCCGGCGAATTGCGGGTCATTCCCGGTCAGGGCGCGGTTTTCATCGTGCGTCTCGACGAGGTTCTTCCCCCGGCGGAAACCGACGAGCAACGCCAGATGAAAGACGCGGTTGCGGCGCAGCTGAACCAGGCGCTGGCGCAGAACATCTTTGACGCCTATGTGCGCGACGCGCAGACCCGCGCCCGGCCTACGTTGGACCAACGCGCGCTGAACGCCGTTCAGGCCAATTTCTGACCGGATCGACAAATGGCTCTGACACCCGATTTCGACAGCTTCGCCCGCGCCTATGACGTGGGTGAAAACCAAGTGGTCTATACCCGCCTGGCTGCAGATCTGGATACGCCGGTGTCGCTGATGCTCAAGCTGACCGGCGCGCAGAAAAACGCCTTTGTGCTGGAATCCGTGACCGGTGGCGAGGTGCGCGGGCGTTATTCGATCATCGGTATGAAGCCCGACCTGATCTGGCGCTGCCGGGGCGAGACATCCGAACTGAACCGCTCGGCCAGGTTCGACGAGGATGATTTTGCCGCTCAGGGCGGCAACCCTATGGACAATCTGCGCGCGCTGCTGGCCGAGAGTCGCATCGCGCTGCCCGACGACTTGCCGCAGGCGGCGGCGGGGCTGTTCGGCTATCTGGGCTATGACATGGTGCGGCTGGTGGAATACCTGCCCGACGTCAACCCCGACCCGCTGGGCCTGCCTGACGCTATCCTGCTGCGGCCCTCGGTCGTGGCGGTTCTGGACGGTGTCAAGGGCGAGGTCACCATCGTCTCGCCCGCCTGGGTCACCGAGGGGCAATCGGCCAAGGCGGCCTATGCTCAGGCGGCGGAGCGGGTGATGGACGCGGTGCGCGATCTGGAACGCGCCATGCCCGCCGAGACCCGCGATCTGGGCGAGGCGCACGAGGTCGCGCCGCCGGTGTCGAATTTCACCAAGTCGGGCTATATGGAGGCGGTCGAAAAGGCCAAGGAATACATCCGTGCCGGCGACATCTTTCAGGTGGTGCCCGCTCAGCGCTGGACGCAGGATTTTCCGCTGCCGCCTTTTGCCCTGTACCGGTCGCTGCGGCGCACGAATCCGTCGCCATTCATGTTCTATTTCAATTTCGGCGGGTTTCAGGTGGTGGGCGCCAGCCCGGAAATCCTGGTACGGGTCTTCGGCAACCAGGTGACGATCCGCCCGATCGCCGGCACCCGGCCACGCGGCGCCACCCCCGAGGAGGACAAGGCCAACGAGGCGGAGCTGCTGGCCGACCAGAAGGAACTGGCCGAGCATCTTATGCTACTGGATCTGGGCCGCAACGATGCGGGGCGTGTGTCCAAAATTGGAACCGTGCGCCCGACCGAGGAATTCATCATCGAGCGCTACAGCCACGTGATGCACATCGTGTCGAACGTGGTCGGTGAACTGGCCGAGGACAAGGACGCGCTTGACGCCTTCTTTGCCGGGATGCCCGCGGGTACGGTTTCAGGCGCGCCCAAGGTGCGTGCAATGGAGATCATCGACGAGTTGGAGCCCGAAAAGCGCGGCATCTATGGCGGCGGGGTCGGCTATTTCAGCGCCGGCGGTGACATGGACATGTGCATCGCGCTGCGCACGGCCATCGTGAAGGACAAGAAACTGTACATCCAGGCCGGCGGCGGCGTCGTCTATGACAGTGACCCCGAGGCCGAGTACATGGAGACGGTTCACAAATCCAACGCGATCAGGCGGGCTGCAGCGGATGCGGCTCGGTTCACCGGCTCGGGTAACGGCTGAACGGAAAGCGGGTGGCCCCACGACCACCCATTTTTTCATTCCGAAAGCGCCAGCCTACTGGATCTGGCTTTTCATGACCGCCGAGATCGGTGCCAGCGCGACCCTGCTGCTGCGATCTTCGAGCCCCCACAACAGCAGGGCCGAGATCGTCTCGGGCCGCAGACGTCCCAGCATCACCACCGCTCCTTCCTGACCGGCGCGGAACGCGGCCTGGTCCAAGAACCTGCGCATCACGTCGGAGTCCTGCCGCGCCCCATCGATGTCGCGAAACACCACGCTAGAAGGAACCCCGTTGCGCGCGGCCAGTTTGAACGCCGTGTTCAACCCGTTGTCCTGCAACACCAGCCCGCGCCCGGTCCCGTCCGCAATCGCGGCCACTTGATCGGCCAGTTTGCGGTTGCCCTGGATGCCGGTCTGAACGCCTTCGAGGATCCCGACCGTTTCGGGCAACGCGTCCAGCCAGACCGACAGCGAAACCTCGGCATCCTGCGCGCTGGCCGCGGTGGGCAGGTCGGCGATGGCCAGAACCTCGAACCCCGCTTCACGATACCGCTTCATCTTGTCAGCGGCCTCGGGGTCGGACGGGCTGACCGCGAATGTCAGCGGGTAGGGAAAATCCTGCAAGGCCTCTGCGCCGAATGCTCCTGCGTCGTCGATCAGGATGATCGACATCAACGGCTTGCCTTCCGGGTTTTCGAACGGCGCGGCATAGGCGTCGATGGGATCGGCGGGTGCCTTTTCAGCGACTTGAACCACGTCTTCCGCCGGGTCGTCGCGTTCGGTCAGGGGGATCACCCGCCGCCCGATGGTCGGAGAAGCCGAGGCAATCTGTTGTCCGCCGATCTGAGGCAAGGTGGCGATCCGCGCGCGCTTGCGCGGCTGGGTGTTCTCTTCGCCCTCGACGGCGATCGGGTTCGGAGCGGCAGCCTCGGGTTCAGTGACCGCGGCCTGCTGTTCCGGCAGGTCTGCGTCCGGCTCGGCGGCATCAGCCTCGGCCTCCGGGGATGCCGCGGCCTGGTCAGAGTCCGCACGCGGCGACGGCTGCGGCTCGGCAAGCGCGGTGGCTTCGGGCGGCTGAGGCGCGGCTGGCGGTGTCGGATCTACCGAAACCGGCTCGGCGCCTTGATCCTGCGTCACCGGAGCGGTCAACGGTGCAGGAGGTGCGGCCGGTGCAACGCGCGCAATCTCTACCGTCGCCGCAGCACCGGTGGTCGGCTTTTCGACCTGTCCGATCTGCCGTTTGACATCGGGGCGGGCATCGGGCTCGGCCGCGATGCCGATTGGGGCCTCCGCCTGACCTGTCGCGTCGTCCAGAGCATTCAACCCCCGCGGCGCCAATTCGACCAGATCGGCATCAGGTCCGGGCTCGGACAGATCCGTTGCCACGGCCTGCGGTGCGACGCCCTTGGCCTCGGGGGCGGTGGTCAGTAGTTCGGGCTTGCTGCCCAAGGGTGTGTTCAGAGAAAACACGGCCCCCAAAACCACGACGACAACCGCGCCGGTCACGACCCCGCCGAAAAATCCGCCCATCTCTCTTGCCTCTCGCCCTGCAATCTGCCTCGGTGAAACCGGCGCCATCTGTGCGGCGCTTGCCCGCGACCCGTCATCGGCAGCTTGTCCCCTTGACGCTGCCCTGCAAGCCTGAGCATGTATGTGCCAACACTATACCTTGGCACGCGGCTGGATCGCCAGTCCGAATTGCCCAAACACAAGACACGTGCAAAATGCTGCTGCTGATCGACAACTATGACTCGTTTACCTACAACCTCGTTCACTATCTGGGCGAGCTTGGCGCCGAAATGGTGGTGCGCCGCAACGACGCGCTGAACGTGCAGGAGGCCATGGCGATGAACCCCGCCGGCATCCTGCTCAGCCCCGGCCCCTGCGACCCGGACCAAGCCGGCATCTGCCTTGCGCTGACCCAGGCCGCGGCCGAGACCGGAACGCCGCTGATGGGCGTCTGCTTGGGCCACCAGACCATCGGGCAGGCCTTTGGCGGCAAGGTCGTGTGCTGCCACGAGATCGTGCACGGCAAGATGGGCACGATGCACCACACCGGCAAAGGGGTGTTCGCGGGCCTGCCTTCGCCTTTCGAGGCGACGCGCTATCACTCGCTGGTGGTTGACCGGGACAGTCTGCCCGATTGCCTTGAAATCACGGCCGAGCTTGAGGATGGAACGATCATGGGCCTGCAGCACAGGACGCTGCCCATCCACGGTGTGCAATTCCACCCGGAATCGATCGCATCCGAGCATGGTCATGCCCTGCTCAAGAATTTCCTGAACGAGATGAAAGTCCCCGCATGAGCGACGCACTGAAACCGCTGATCGGGGCCGCAGCCGATCGCGCCCTGACCCGCGACGAGGCCGAACAAGCCTTTGAGATCCTGTTCGAGGGCGAAGCGACACCCAGCCAGATCGGCGGTCTGCTGATGGCCATGCGTACCCGCGGCGAAACGGTCGAGGAATACGCCGCGGCGGCGGCGGTGATGCGCACAAAATGCAATGCGGTCAAGGCCCCGGAAGGCGCCATGGATATCGTCGGCACTGGCGGCGACGGCAAGGGCACACTGAACATTTCCACCGCCACCGCCTTCGTCGTGGCAGGGGCCGGTGTGACCGTGGCCAAGCACGGCAACCGCAATCTGAGTTCAAAATCGGGTGCGGCGGATGCACTGGGGCAAATGGGCATCAACGTGATGGTTGGCCCGCAAGTGGTTGAAAAGGCTTTGCAACAGGTCGGAATTGGGTTCATGATGGCACCCATGCATCACCCAGCCATCGCCCATGTCATGCCCACACGCCAGGAACTGGGCACCCGCACCATCTTCAACATCCTCGGGCCGCTGACCAACCCGGCCGGGGTGAAACGCCAACTGACCGGCGCCTTCAGTCGCGACCTGATCCGCCCGATGGCCGAAACGCTTGGCCTGCTGGGATCGGATCGCGCCTGGCTGGTGCATGGCTCGGACGGCACCGACGAACTGACGATCACCGGCATCAGCTGGGTCGCCGCGCTGGAAGACGGGCGCGTCAAAGAGGTCGAACTGCACCCTGAAGATGCCGGGCTGCCCGTGCATCCGTTCGAAGAGATCGTTGGCGGCACGCCTGAAGACAATGCCGCGGCCTTCCGCGCCCTGCTCGAGGGCGCACCGTCGGCCTATCGCGACGCCGTGTTGCTGAACGCGGCCGCCGCGCTGGTCGTGGCGGACGCTGCGGATGACCTGCGGGACGGCGTCGCCATGGCCGCCGAAAGCATCGACAGCGGCAAGGCCAAGGAAAAAATCGCCGCTCTGGCACGACTGACACAGGAAGCTGCATGACCGAAACCGTTCTCGACAGGATCAAGGCCTACAAGCTAGAGGAAATCGCCGCCGACAAGGCGCGCAAGCCGCTGGAGGCCGTCGAACAAGACGCCCGCGAGGCGCCTGAAATCCGCGGTTTCGCCGAGGCGCTGCAACGGGCCAGCCGCCAAGGATACGGGCTCATCGCAGAAATCAAGAAGGCAAGCCCCTCCAAGGGCCTGATCCGCGCGGACTTCGACCCGCCCGCATTGGCGCAAGCCTATGAAGAAGGCGGCGCGGCCTGCCTGTCGGTGCTGACCGACACACCCAGCTTTCAGGGCGCGAAGGAATACCTGACCGCCGCGCGCGCCGCCTGCAGCCTGCCAGCTCTGCGCAAGGATTTCATGTACGACCCCTATCAGGTGGTCGAGGCCCGGGCATTGGGGGCGGACTGCATCCTGATCATCATGGCCTCGGTCGAAGACGCGCAGGCGGCCGAACTGGAACAGACGGCCTTTGACTGGGGCATGGATGTTTTGATCGAGGTGCATGACGAGGCCGAACTGGAACGCGCGACCACGTTGAAAAGCCCGCTGATCGGCATAAACAATCGCAATCTCAAGACCTTCGAGACCTCGCTTGATACGACGCGCCGGCTGTCCAAACTGGTTCCGGCCGACCGTACGATCGTGTGCGAAAGCGGTCTGAACACCCCCGAGGACCTGGCCGATATCGCCCGCTATGGGGCGCGGTGTTTCCTGATCGGCGAAAGCCTGATGCGCCAGCAGGACGTGGCCGCCGCAACCCGCGGCCTGTTGGCGAGCCCGCTGGTGCCGGGGGTGATGTGATGCCGCTGACCCATTTCGACAGCGACGGCCAGGCGCATATGGTCGATGTCTCGGGCAAGCGCGTGACCAATCGCATCGCGGTGGCAGGCGGGTACGTCAAGATGGCCCGTGAAACCTTTGATATCATTTCGGAAGGTCGCGCCAAAAAGGGCGATGTGCTGGGGGTGGCCCGGCTGGCCGGGATCATGGGCGCCAAGAAAACCGCAGACCTGATCCCGTTGTGCCATCCGCTGCCGATCACCAAGGTCTCGGTTGACCTGTCCTTGGACCCAAAGCTGCCCGGTGTTCGGATCGAGGCCACCGTCAAGACGACCGGCCAGACCGGTGTCGAAATGGAGGCGCTGACCGCGGTATCGACCGCGGCGTTGACCGTCTATGACATGGCCAAGGCCGTGGACAAGGCAATGGAGATCGGCGGAATCCGCGTAACCTTGAAAGATGGCGGAAAATCGGGACGTTACGAAGCGTCATGATCACGGTGGACGAGGCGCGCGCTCTGGTTCTGGACCTGGCGCCGGACATGGAGACCGAACAGGTTCCGCTGGCCGAGGCGGCGGGGCGCGTCCTGGCCGCCGATGTCACTGCGAATCGTGACCAACCTCCCTTTGCGGCGTCCTCGATGGATGGCTACGCGGTCAAGGCGACCGAGGTCGAACTGCACGCGATGTTCAAAATCATCGGCGAAGCGACCGCAGGCCAGCGTTTTGACGGAACCGTCGGCCCCGGACAGGCGGTTCGGATCTTCACTGGCGCCCCGGTACCGGATGGCGCCGATTTCATCGTCATTCAGGAAGATACGAAGCGACGTGGCGACCTTCTGACAATCACGAATGATCCGGGACCCAAAAGCAATATCCGCCCGGCGGGCGTGGATTTCCGGGTTGGGTCCGCGCTCAGCGCACCCCGGAGGCTGAACGCCAAGGATCTGGCCCTGCTGGCCGCGATGAACGCTCCTGCGGTCCCGGTGGCCCGCAAGCCCCAGATCGCACTGATCGCCACGGGGAACGAACTGGTGATGCCCGGCGAAACCCCGGGACCGGACCAGATCATCGCGTCGAACTCCTTTGGCCTCAAGGCTTTGCTGGAAGACGCGGGCGCGCATGTGCGGATGCTGCCGATCGCGCGCGACACGATCAAGTCACTCGAGACCGCGCTGAATCTGGCGCAAGGTGCGGACGTCATCGTGACGATCGGCGGCGCCTCGGTCGGCGACTATGATCTGGTCGGCGAAGCCTCGGACAAGTTGGGCCTGCGGCAATCGTTCTACAAGGTCCGCATGCGCCCCGGGAAACCGCTGATGGCCGGGCGGCTGGGAGACGCCGCGATGGTGGGGTTGCCGGGAAACCCGGTCAGCGCCATGGTCTGCGGATATGTCTTCCTAGTGCCGATGGTGCGCCGGATGCTGGGCCTGACCCCGGCCGAACCTGAGATGAAGCAGGCGCGACTGGCTAAGCCCCTGCGCGCCAACGGCCCGCGCGAGCACTACATGCGTGCCTGGCTGGGCGATGAGGGGCTGAGCGCCTTCGACGATCAGGACAGTTCTCTGCTCAGCGTTCTGGCGCGATCCAACGCCTTGATCGTGCGCCCGCCCCACGACCCGGAACGCGCCAGCGGAGAATTCGTGCAATATCTGCCCATCTGACGTCAGCCACCGCCACCGTTGACACAAAAGGTGAACATGCGTAGAACAAAAGAAAACGCATGAGCGGCGAGGTTTGAGCGATGCTGACCAAGAAGCAGTTGGATTTGCTGGAATTCATCCACAAGCGGGTGCAGGCGGATGGTGTTCCGCCCAGCTTCGACGAAATGAAGACTGCGCTGGACCTGCGATCCAAATCGGGCATTCACCGCCTGATCACCGCGCTCGAGGAACGGGGCTTCATCCGTCGCCTTGCCCACCGTGCCCGCGCGATCGAAATCGTCAAACTGCCGGAAAGCCTGGGTGGCGAACCCACCGTCGGCTTCAAGCCCAAGGTGATTGAAGGCGACAGGCCAGACGGCCCCCGCCCTGCCAATTTCGAGCCCGTTTCCGTGGACGCGACCGAGCTTCCCGTCATGGGGCGGATCGCGGCCGGCGTGCCAATCGAAGCCATCAGCCATGTCTCGCATCATGTGGCCGTGCCCGGAACCATGGTGTCCGGTCGCGGTGAGCACTACGCGCTCGAGGTGCGCGGGGATTCGATGATTGATGCCGGGATCAACGACGGGGATGTCGTGGTGATCCGCGAAACCTCAACCGCCGACAATGGCGATATCGTCGTCGCCCTGGTCGAGGATCAGGAAGCCACTCTGAAGCGATTCTTTCGCAAGGGCAACGCCATCGCGCTGGAAGCGGCCAACCCGGCCTATGAAACCCGCGTGCTGCCCGAGGACAAGGTCAAGGTCCAGGGGCGTCTTGTCGGCCTGATCCGCACCTACTGAATTTTATCATCGCGCGGCACAACCGGAGACCACAGCCGGTTTCCGCCGATTTCGGCGCTGCTGACTAGCTGCCCGCCCTTCAGCGCAAGGCTGCCGCTGCGCCTCAGTTCCTTGGGTCCGAAAACCGCGCATCCACCGGTCAGTTGCAGCGGTACCGGGCTGACGACGATCTGGCCCTCGCTACAGCCGGTCAACGTTTTCGCCGCGCGTTTGCCGGTGACATGCACCAATTCGGTTTCTCCGACAACAATCCGGCGCACCAGCCCGCCATCGTCGGGCCAACGCCGGGCAGCCTGTTCCTGGGCCGCGCCGTCCCCGTCATTCTCCAGCCAGACCGAGGCGATGAATCCGCCGCCCTTGTCCTTGCTGAGCGCCCGCCCCTGATCGGTCATCACGCCGACCAGACCTCCGGTATCGGCAATCAGAACTTCGGGTCGGCTGGCCTGGTTCCACACAAGGAACACCCACAAGGCCGGCACGGCACCCAGCCATCGCGCCGCGCCGCGCCACAACACGACCCACAGCGCCCCCAGGGCAAAGACCGGCAGCACATAGCCCGGAGGGCTGGGCACGAAACCGCGTGCCCCGTCCAACCCCGCCACCCAATCCGAAACTGTCAGGATCCAACCGAGCCCCAGACCCATCACCTGAATCCCCACGGCCTCGAACCCCAGTGGCGCAAGGATCGCTGCCGCCACCGCAGCCGGCACGACGACCGTGCCCATGACGGGGACCGACAGGACATTCGCCAACAAGCCATAATGCGAGACGCCGTTGAAATGCGCAGCCCCGATCGGTGCGGTGGCAAGACCCGCCACGGCGGACGACGCCACGAGTCCGCCGACCGCCTTCACCCATCGGGGCGCCTCTGTCAGGCGGAGCTCTCGAAAGGCTCCGAACACGGCGACCAGCGCTGTCGTTGCCGCGAAGGACATCTGAAAACCGGGGCTGAGCAGCGTTTCGGGCCGCAGCACCAATACGATCAGCGCGGCAACCGCCACTGCCCGCAGCGATATGGCGCGGCGGTCGATCAGCACAGCGCAGAACATCACGCCGACCATGACAAAAGCGCGCTCGGTCGCGACGTTGCCACCGGACATCAACAGATAGAATGTGGCGGCCGCCAGCGCGCACACCGCCGCGACTTTGCGCACCGGAAGCCGCAGCGCAACCGGCGGGATCGCGGACAGTGCGATCCGGCAGGCCAGAAAGACGAACCCCGTCAGCAACCCCATGTGCAACCCGGAAATCGCCAGCAGATGCGCCAGGTTCGACGCCCGCAACCCTTCGAGCGTGGCACGCGACATGCCGCTTCGGTCGCCGGTCGTGACGGCGGCGGCAAAACCTCCGACATCGCCGGGCAGGATCGACTGGACATGCCGCGATATGGCCATACGCCAACCGGCGATGCGCACGCCCTCGGCACGCGGCGGCGCAACCGTCAGAACCGGCACGCGCGAATAGCCGACCGCCCCGAGCCGCTTGAACCAGACATGGCGGCGAAAGTCGAACCCGCCAGGTTCGACCGCGCCTTGCGGCGGGCTCAGATGCGCGGTGGTCATGATCCGCTGGCCCGGAACCGGCGGCACATGATCCCCGTGCAGTGAAAGCCGGACGCGCCGCGGTGTCTGGTCCGGCGGTACGTCCCCGATCCGCACCT
This sequence comes from Ruegeria sp. BHSB172, assembly GCF_059613165.1. Lineage (NCBI taxonomy): Bacteria > Pseudomonadati > Pseudomonadota > Alphaproteobacteria > Rhodobacterales > Roseobacteraceae > Ruegeria > Ruegeria sp. BHSB172. The sequence continues at coordinate 106,265 of NZ_JBXWRZ010000001.1, read as the reverse complement.
GGTCCAATGTCACCCGCAGCGCGCCCGACGCAGACCGGTCCAGCGCCACGACCCTCCCCTCGACCGGGCCATAGAAACGCCATTGCAGAACCGGATCTGCGACCATGTGGGCGCGCGCACCGGCCAGGAGGAACCCGGCGGCGATCAACGCCCCCCCAATTGCCAACGGCGCCCAGGCTTCGCGCATCCGCCATCCCGCCCACATGGCGAGCAGAGACAGGGCGGACAGACCGAGATACAGGCTCGGACCGGGTTCGAACCGCAGTCCGAAATACAGGCCGATGCCGATTGCCAGACAGACCGGAGACCACGCAAAAAGATGCCCACGCTGGTTCAGCAGCGCGTCTTCGACCCGTGCCAGAACACGCATGGTTGCCCCCGTCCTTGAGGCTCGTTAGACAGGCGCCAGATTACGCCCACCACGGTTACCAAAAGGTTAATCACGCCCATGTCCGAACAGGTCGTCACACGTTTCGCCCCCTCGCCCACCGGTTTCTTGCATATCGGCGGCGCCCGCACCGCGCTGTTCAACTGGCTGTATGCGCGCGGCCGAGGCGGCAAGTTCCTGCTGCGGATCGAAGACACCGACCGTGAACGCTCGACCCCCGAGGCGACCGAGGCCATCCTGAAGGGTATGGCTTGGCTGGGGCTGGACCATGACGGCGAGGTCATCAGCCAGTTCGCCCGCGCCGACCGGCACGCCGAGGTTGCGAACCAGTTGCTGGCCGAGGGCAAGGCGTACAAGTGTTTCTCGACCCAAGAAGAAATCGCGGCATTCCGCGAACAGGCCCGGGCCGAGGGGAAATCGACCCTGTTCCGCAGCCCCTGGCGCGAGGCCGATCCCAGCACCCTTCCCGACCGGCCGTTCGTGGTGCGCATCAAGGCGCCGCAAGACGGCGTTACGGTGATCCGCGACAAGGTGCAGGGGGACGTAACCATCCGCAACGACCAGTTGGACGACATGGTGCTGCTGCGCTCGGACGGGACACCGGTCTACATGCTGGCGGTGGTGGTCGATGACCATGACATGGGCGTCACCCATGTGATCCGCGGCGATGACCACCTGAACAACGCCGCGCGCCAGATGATGATCTATCAGGCTATGGACTGGGACGTTCCTGTCTGGGCCCATATCCCGCTGATTCACGGCCCCGACGGCAAGAAGCTCAGCAAGCGCCACGGCGCTTTGGGGGCGCAGGAATATCAGGCGATGGGCTATCCCGCCGCCGGCATGCGCAACTATCTGGCGCGGCTGGGCTGGAGCCACGGGAACGACGAATTCTTTACCGATGAGCAGGCCCGCGCATGGTTCGATCTGGATGGAATCGGCAAAAGCCCGGCGCGTTTCGACCTGAAAAAGCTGGAAAACTTGTGCGGACAACACATTGCGATTTCGGACGATGCTGCATTGCGGCAAGAAATTCAGGCCTATCTGGAGGCTGCGAAATTGCCGCAGCTGACGGAAGCACAGGTGGCTGACTTGGGGCGCGCGATGTATTGTCTCAAGGACCGTGCGCGCACTTTTCCGGAACTACTTGAAAAAGCTCAGTTTGTTCTGGCCTCACGCCCGATCAACATGGATGAGAAGGCGCAAAAGGCGCTTGCTTCTGTATCCGATGGTATACTGGAGCAATTGACGCCGCACCTGCAAAGTGCTAGCTGGTCGCGTGATACGCTGGAGGAGGTTCTCAATTCGTTCGCCGAGGCGAACGGGCTGAAGTTCGGAAAGCTGGCCGGTCCGCTGCGTGCGGCCCTGGCAGGACGGGCGGTGACCCCTTCGGTTTTTGACATGATGCTCGTGCTGGGGCGAGAAGAGACCTTGGCGCGGATATCCGACGCAGCGAACCGATCCTGACTTCACGTTCGGGTAACGCTGCTCGGCTAGGACCAACGACGCAAGGGTTGTGCGCACCATCGGTGCGGGCTCCGCCATACGCATGATTGAGGAAGGGATACCATGACAGAGAGCAACAAAACCGCCACGCTGACCGTCCACGGCGACACTTACGAACTGCCGGTGCTCTCGCCGACCGCCGGGCCGGACGTCATCGACATTCGCAAACTGTACAGCCATGCGGGCGTGTTCACCTATGACCCCGGCTTTACCTCGACCGCCAGCTGCGACAGCACCATCACCTATATCGACGGTGAAAAGGGTGAACTGTTGCACCGCGGCTATCCGATCGACCAACTGGCCGAGAAATCGCACTTCCTCGAGGTGTGCTTCCTGCTGCTGTATGGATATCTGCCCAAGGCCGACGAACTGGAACAGTTCGAAACGACCATCACCCACCACACGATGCTGCACGAGCAGATGCAGTATTTCTATCGCGGGTTCCGCCGCGACGCGCACCCGATGGCGATCATGGTGGGTGTCGTGGGCGCGATGTCGGCCTTCTATCATGACTCGACCGACATCTCGGATCCGCGCCAGCGCGAGATCGCGTCGCACCGCCTGATCGCCAAGATGCCCACCATCGCGGCCTGGGCCTACAAGTACCATATCGGTCAGCCCTTCGTCTATCCGCGGAACGATCTGGACTATGCGTCGAACTTCCTGCGCATGTGCTTTGCCGTTCCGGCCGAGGACTACGAGGTCAACCCGATCCTCAGCCGCGCCATGGACCGCATCTTTACCCTGCACGCAGATCACGAGCAGAACGCCTCGACCTCGACCGTGCGTCTGGCGTCGTCCTCGGGCGCTAACCCGTTCGCCTGCATCGCGGCCGGCATTGCCTGTTTGTGGGGCCCGGCCCATGGCGGCGCCAACCAGGCTTGCCTGGAGATGCTGGAAGAGATCGGCAGCGTCGACCGCATCCCCGAATACATCGCCCGCGCCAAGGACAAGAATGACCCGTTCCGCCTGATGGGCTTTGGCCACCGCGTATACAAGAATTTCGACCCGCGGGCCAAGGTGATGAAGCAATCGGCCGACGAGGTTCTGGACCTGCTGGGCATTGAGAACAACCCGAAACTGCAGGTCGCCAAAGCGCTTGAGAAACAGGCGCTGGAAGATCCGTATTTCGCCGAGAAGAAGCTGTTCCCGAACGTCGATTTCTACTCGGGCATCATCCTCGAGGCGATGGGCTTCCCGACCTCGATGTTCACCCCGATCTTTGCCCTGTCGCGGACCGTCGGCTGGGTCAGCCAGTGGAAAGAGATGATCGCCGATCCGCAGAATAAGATCGGCCGTCCGCGCCAGCTGTACCTGGGCGAGACCATGCGCGACTATGTCGACATCGAAAACCGCTGAAGAACCCGACCCCGCCACAGAGCGGGGTCTTTTCCTATTGGAACAGTGACAGCTGGTCGCCGGGCAGCGGCGGCCGCGCGAACAGGTCGCAACGCAGATCGGGCGTTCGCACTGCTAGTCCCAACCGGGTCACGGCTGCGTTGAACCGATTGGCGATCAGCTCGGCAAAGACGCCCTCGCCCCGCATCCGATGCCCCCAGCGCGGGTCATAGTCCTTGCCGCCATGCATCTCGCGCAGCCGCGCCATCACCTTTTCGGCGCGGCCCGGTTCGTGATCCGCCAGCCATTCCCGCCACAGGTCTGAAACCTCGCGCGGCAGGCGCAGCATGATCCAGCTGGCCGCATCCGCCCCCGCATCTCGGCCTGCCTCCAGCAGGGCCTCAAGCTCGTGGTCGGTCAGGCCGGGAATGACGGGCGAGGTCATCACCCGCACCGGGATCCCGGCCTCGGTCAGCGCCCGAATGGTCTGCAACCGCCGTTGCGGCGACGGCGCGCGCGGCTCCATCCGCCGCGACAGGCTGCCATCCAGCGTGGTCAGCGAAATGCCGACCCGCACCAGCCCTTTGGCCGCCATGGGGGAAAGCAAGTCCAAGTCCCGTTCGACCATCGTTCCCTTTGTCACGATGGCCACCGGGTGGTTGAAGTCATGCAATACCGCGAGACAACGTCTTGTTATCTCATGCGTCTTTTCGATCGGCTGGTACGGGTCTGTGTTGGTGCCCATTGCGATCGGCGCCACTTTGTAGCGGCGCGCCGAAAGCTCGGCCCGCAGGATCTCGGGCGCGTTCGGCCGGGCGATCAGGCGGGTTTCGAAATCCAGCCCCGGCGACAGGCCCAAATAGGCGTGGGTCGGCCGGGCAAAACAATAGACACACCCATGTTCACACCCCCGATACGGGTTGATCGACCGGTCGAACGGCAGGTCCGGCGACCTGTTGTAGGTGATGAGTGACCGCGCGGTTTCGTACCGGACATCCGTGCGTAAGGGCGGCAGAACCTCGGGGATATCCCAGCCATCATCGAAGTCTTCATACGCAAACTGCTCGTACCGGCCGGCTTGGTTGGACCGGGCGCCCCGCGCACGTTTTTCCTGCTGAACACGCATGTTTGTTCACCTATTGTTCTAACTACACAGTGATAACGACGGGACGATCTCGGCGCAAGCCGAACCGCGTTCTTGCATACCTCGGTTAAACTCTGAGGATGGAATCCACGTGAAATTTCTACAGAATGATCATGTGAAATTTTCGTTCGTTGGACGTAAGATTTTCGCCTATACGTCGGTCCCGGAACCGCCGAGGTCGCAATCGTCACAGTCCGACTGCGACGTTTTGGCCAAAACGGAAAAAACAGCCACCACGGGCCCATGGCCCCAACAGCTCAGGGATTTGCCCCATGTCCGATGAAGAAGACATCGTCCTGTCGGAACTGAATGACGACGAACTCGTCGAACAGATGTTTGATGACCTGTATGACGGCCTGAAGGAAGAGATCGAGGAAGGCGTCAACATTCTGCTGGAACGCGGCTGGGCCCCGTACGACATTCTGACCAAGGCTCTGGTCGGCGGCATGACCATCGTGGGGCATGACTTCCGCGACGGCATCCTGTTCGTACCCGAGGTTCTGCTAGCGGCCAACGCGATGAAGGGCGGCATGGCGATTCTCAAGCCTCTGCTGGCCGAAACCGGTGCGCCGCGGGTCGGTAAGATGGTGATTGGAACCGTCAAGGGCGACATCCACGACATCGGCAAGAACCTCGTATCCATGATGATGGAAGGCGCCGGGTTTGAGGTGGTGGACATCGGCATCAACAACCCCGTCGAGAACTATCTGGAAGCACTGGAGACCGAACAGCCGGACATTCTGGGCATGTCGGCCCTGCTGACCACGACCATGCCCTATATGAAGGTCGTCATCGACACGCTGGTCGAACAGGGCAAGCGCGACGACTATATCGTGCTGGTGGGCGGCGCCCCCCTGAACGAAGAATTCGGCAAGGCAATCGGTGCCGATGCCTATTGTCGCGACGCCGCGGTGGCAGTTGAAACGGCCAAGGAATTCGTGTCGCGCAAGCACAATCAGCTGGCCGGCTGAACGCAACGCCCGACCCGATCAACAAACCGCCTCTCTGGGGGCGGTTTTTTTATTTCTTGACAACAGGTTGAGTGTTTTGATTTCCGGCTTAACTTTCCGGAAATCTTTGGCTAGTAGAACACCGTTAACGAGCATACGAGGTTCCTGTGCCAACGACGTTCACGGCCATCTATCTCGGCAATCTAGCCGACATCGACACCTTCGAAGGAAACAACCGCGCCGAAAACGCACAAGCCCTTGTGGGGTCTCAATTCGGCGGACCGGGCAATGCTCTTCTCAACAACTCCGTCACTTGGAACCCCGCAGGCAATCCCGGCCAAGTGTACGAGATGAACAACGCCAACGGCGATCAGTTCTCGATCGACGGCGGCCCGCCCCAGATTTTCGATGGCACGTCGATCTACAACGCGACGATCACTTATATCGATGGGACGACGGCCAATATCACCGCAGTCGTCGCGCAGGATATCGACGGCAACACCTATCTTATGCCCGAGTTCGCTCCAAACCCCGATCAGACGGCCCTGTCGGCTGGGCCGATCCAGTCCATCCGTCTGGACAGTCTGGCGGGGCGCGACTTTCGCGGCCTGACTGCGGATCGTCAAACCTGGGACTTGGTCACCTGTTTCACGCAGGGCACCCGAATCCGTACCGAAAGCGGTGATCGCCCTGTCGAAACTCTGAAACCCGGCGACATGGTGGCCACGGTCGATCACGGCCTGCAGCCGCTGCGCTGGATCGGGCGTTGCACGGTACCCGCGCATGCCGCTTTCGCTCCGGTCCTGTTTCGGCGCGGGGCCATCGGCAACGATCGAGACCTTTTGGTCTCGCAGCAGCATCGCATGTTGGTGCGCAACTGGCGGGTCGAGTTGAACACCGGTCACCCCGAAGCGCTGGCCCCCGCAAAACATCTGGTGAACGGCCACTCGATCGTGCTGCGCCCCGGCGGCAATGTCACCTATCTGCATTTGCTGTTCGACCGCCACGAACTTGTCTGGTCCGAGGGATGCATCAGCGAAAGCTTCCACCCCGGCGCCCTGGGGTGGACCAGTTTGGACGAGGCCTCCCGCACAGAAGTTCTGAGCCTCTTCCCCGAGCTTGCGCACCGCGGGCTGCAGGCCTTTGGCCCAACGGCACGCCCTGCCCTGCGCGCGTACGAGACCCAGGCGTCGGTCGCCTGACCGACCATGTCGGAACCGAGCTTGCATCCCCGGCCCGGACGGTATCTGCTGGGTATGGCACCAAGGGAAACCCGCACATGCACAGCAACGATCTTCCGGATGACGAAAGCCTGACGATCCGCGGATATGCGGACGCGGGCGCGCTGCAGAACGTTCTTCTGATCGCTTGCGGCGCGTTGGCGCGCGAAATCCTCGATCTGAAACGGCGCAACGGATGGGACCATCTGGCCCTGACCTGCCTGCCGGCGATCCTGCATGTTCACCCTGAACGAATCACCCAGGCGGTCGAGGACGCCGTGGCCAGACGCCGCAACGACTTCGACCGCATCTTCGTGGTCTATGCCGACTGCGGCACCGGTGGCCTCTTGGAGCAGGCCTGCGAACGGCTGGGCGTCGAGATGGTGAAGGGACCACACTGCTATTCGTTTTTCGAGGGCAACGACCGGTTTGCCCAACATGGCGACGAAGAGGCTACGGCCTTCTATCTGACCGATTTCCTGGCGCGTCAGTTCGATGCCTTCGTCTGGAAACCTCTGGGGCTCGACCGTCATCCGCAGCTGCGCGACATGTATTTCGGGAACTACACCAAGCTGGTCTATCAGGCACAGACCGACGACCCTGAGTTGACAAAGCGAGCCAAGGAATGCGCCGACCGTATGGGCTTGGCTTTCGAACGCCGCTTCACCGGGTATGGCGATCTGGAGCGAACTCTGTCGGACTGGGCCAGCCGCGCGCCCAGCAAGTGACGCCCCGGATCAGGCGTGTTCGCTGGCGACGCTTCGAATGCGCTGCACCATCGCCCGCACCCCGTTGGACCGCTGCGAAGACAGATGCTCGTTCAGCCCCAGCCGCGCCAGTTCGGCTGCCGCATCCACCTTGGGCACCTCGGAGACCGGCAGGCCGTTGTACAACGCCCGCAACACCGCAATCAGTCCGCGCACGATCAGGGCGTCGCTGTCTCCGTCGAACCGGAAAACTCCGTTTTCGACAACCGGGTGCAGCCAGACCTGGCTGGCGCAGCCGTCTACCTTGGTGGCCGGAACCTTCAGCGCGTCGTCCAGGGGCGGCATGGCCTTGCCCTGCTCAATCACATAGCGATAGCGATCTTCCCAGTCCTCCAGGAATTCGAAATCCTCTACGATGTCTTCGAACGTGGGGGTTGCCATGGGCACAGATCCTCTGGTTTCCATCTAAGGCCTGACCTAAGCCGCCAAACCGGGCCTGTCCACCCCAAGCGCGCCTTTTCAAACCACTGGAATTAGGCTAATCGGTATCGAGTAACTTTGTGCAAAGCGTTGGGTCCATGCAAAAAACTCTGTCCGTTCTCATGATCGCGTCCTTGACCCTTTCGGCTTGCAGTGGTTGGCGGGATTCGCGGGTGAATCCGTCGAATTGGTTCGGCCGCAGCACTCCCGCCGCCCCGGTCGAAACGCCCGCAGATGACGCCAACGCTTTGGTCCCCGATCAGGGTTCCGGACGAGGATTCTTCGCCCGGCCCGAAGCCGAGGACATCAGCGTTCTGGTCACCACGATCGACGAGTTGCGGATCGACCGCAAGCCCTCGGGCGCGATCGTTCTGGCAAGCGGTACGGCCTTTCGTCAGGGGGCCTATGACGCCCAACTGCGTCCGGTTGAGTCGGAGGAAAACCGCAAGAACGGCGTGCTTGAACTCGAATTCCGCGTGAACTATCCGCCCTATGCCACTCCGCAGGGACCCGAACGGACGCGCGAAGTAACCGACGCGATCGACATCAGCCAGGATGACCTGGACGGCATCCGCCTGATCCGCGTCAGGGGCCAACAGAATGCGCTGGAATCGCGGCGGCGCTGAGCTGCCCTACAGCGGCACGACTTTGACGTTCTGCCCCTTGGCGGCCAGTGCGATCTTTCCCTCGCACAGTTTCAGAGCGTCCTCGCCGAACACCTCGTAGCGCCAGCCCGACATGGCCGGCACGTCGCGCTGACCCGCCGCGATCTGGTCCAGCTCCGAGCTGTTGGCGATCAGCTTTGCGGCCACGCCGGCGCTTTCGGTCTTGGATTTGAGCAGCACCCGCAGCAGATCGGCCAGGGCCGGGTTGACCTTCAGCTTGTCACGGCTGTTGTCAACCTTGGGCATGTCCTCGGGCGGGCAGTTGACGCCCCGTTTGACTGCTTCGAGGATACCATCTGCGATCGCACCCTTGCGGGCCTCGCGCAGCAACAGGCGCGACCCGCCCAGATCCGCATGGGTGCGGGGCTTGGTCGAGGCCAGTTCGATCAGCGCGTCATCCTTAAACACCCGGTTTCTGGGAATGTTGTTCTCTTGCGCATAGGTTTCTCGGAACTTGGCCAATTCACGCACCACGGCCAGAAACTTGCCAGAATTTGTGCGGGTCTTGACCCGTCGCCAGGCCTCTTCGGGTCGGATGTCATAGGTGTCGGGATTGGTCAGAACCTGCAGTTCTTCCGCAACCCAGCGGCTGCGGCCGGTCTTTTCAAGTTCGGCGGCGAGGTGTTCGTAGATCTGGCGCAAATGGGTCACATCGGCCAGCGCATAGGTCTTTTGCGCTTCGCTCAGCGGACGGCGCGACCAGTCGGTAAAGCGCGAGGTCTTGTCCAGACCCTGCTTGCAGATCTTGCGCACCAGCGTTTCATAGCCCACCTGCTCGCCAAAGCCGCAGACCATTGCGGCGACCTGGGTATCGAACAGCGGCTTGGGAAAGACCCCGGCTTCGACCCAGAAGATCTCAAGATCCTGCCGCGCGGCGTGGAAAACCTTGACGACATTTTCGTCCCGGAAAAGGTCATACAGCGGGTCGAGCGAGATCCCCTCGGACAGAGGATCGACCAGAACCGCACTGTCATCGTCGTCCGACGGCACAGCGAGCTGCACGAGGCAGAGTTTCGAGTAATAGGTCCGTTCGCGCAGAAACTCGGTATCGACGGTCACATAGGGAAACTTGGCCGCAGCCGTGCAGAAGTCGGCCAGGTCTTGCGTGGTCTTCAGGGTCTTCATGCGCGCGCTGTTCTTGCTCTTTCTGTGGTCAATGCCCGTTGGTCTTTCACCGCCACGAGCGCTTCGGCAGACCATAAGCCGATTGCGCGCCGCATGTAAATCTCCGGCGGGATATCAAGGCAACATGACCGGTGCCTTGTCGCCACGGGCAAATCGCTCCAAAACCGCCGGGTACAGTTTGTGTTCCCACGCCAGAACCTTCCGCGCCAAGGTCTCGGGCGTGTCATCCGGCGCGATCTTGACCCGAGCCTGACCCAGGATCGGGCCGTCATCCAACGCCGCTGTGACCTCGTGCACGGTGCAGCCATGTTCGGCATCTCCGGCGGCGATAGCCCGGGCGTGGGTGTTGAGCCCCTTGTATTTAGGCAGCAGCGAAGGGTGAATATTCAACATCCGCCCCTGAAACCGGGACACGAAATCGCCCGTTAGCACGCGCATGAACCCGGCCAGGCAGATGATGTCGGGCTTGGCCTCGAGCAACGGCTTGCATAGCTCGGCCTCAAACGCGGCACGGTCGCCGCCGAACGGCCGGTGATCGACCACGGCGGTGGCGATCCCGCGATCCGCCGCCTTGGCCAGTCCGCCCGCATCTGCATTGTTCGACAGAACCAGACAGGGGCGCGCCGGGTGGTCGCCGGTCATGCTGTCGACCAGCGACACCATGTTCGACCCGCCCCCGGAAATCAGGATGGCGACGCGCTTGTGGCTCACAGCAGCTTGCCTGCGTAGGAAACGCCCGCCCCTTCGGTGACCGATCCGATGCGCGCGACGGTCTCGCCGGCATCCGACAGCAGGACGGCCAGGTCATCGGCGCGGTCGGCGGCGCAGACGACGATCATGCCGATCCCGCAGTTGAAGGTCTTGAGCATCTCCGCCTCGGCGATGCCTCCGGTTTCCGCCATCCAGCGGAACACCGGCGGCAGATCCCAAGCGTTCAGGTCGATCTGAGCCCCCAGATCGTCGGGCAGCACGCGCGGCAGGTTCTCGGTCAACCCACCGCCAGTGATGTGCGCCAGCGCATGTACACCACCCGCCCGGATCGCGGCGAGGGCGGGTTTGACGTAAAGCCGCGTGGGCGTCAGCAGCGCTTCTCCCAAAGGCCCGTCACAGAACGGCGAATCCGCATCCCATCCCAGCCCCGAGATCTCGACCAGCTTGCGTACCAGCGAATAGCCGTTGGAATGCACCCCGTCCGAGGCTAGCCCCAGCAGAACATCCCCGGCCTGCACACCGGCGGGCAGATCGCTGCCGCGCTCCATCGCGCCGACGGCAAACCCGGCCAGGTCGAAATCGCCATCGGGGTACATCCCCGGCATCTCGGCGGTCTCACCCCCGATCAAGGCACAGCCTGAGCGGACACACCCCTCGGCGATACCCTCGATGATTCGCGCGGCGGTGCTGGTGTCCAGCTTGCCCGTGGCGAAATAGTCCAGGAAGAACAGCGGTTCGGCGCCTTGGCAAATCAGATCGTTCACGCACATGGCCACCAGGTCGATGCCCACGCCGTCGACCACGCCCGTGTCGATCGCGATCCGTAGCTTGGTACCCACGCCGTCGGTTGCGCCCACCAGGATCGGGTCGGAATACCCCGCCCCTTTCAGATCGAACAACGCGCCAAACCCGCCAAGGCCGCTCATGACGCCGGGGCGGTTCGTCCGCTTGGCGGCGGGCTTGATCCGGTCGACCAGCGCGTTGCCCGCATCGATATCCACGCCCGCATCTGCATAGGTGATGCCGTTCTTGCCCGCTGTCATGGCCGTTCCCTCATGAATGCTTTCAGCGCGGGTTAGTCGATTGTGCGCCGCGTTGCAACGGTCAGGCTTGACGCGGCCGTTCTGCGTGATACCCAAGCGGTCGGGCGGGCCTGTAGCTCAATTGGTTAGAGCAGAGCGCTCATAACGCTTTGGTTGGGGGTTCGAGTCCCTCCGGGCCTACCATTTCCCTGTTCATCGTCCGATGATGATATCGGCACACAATCCGCCCAGGCTTTCGCTTTTGCCCAGGCGCAGCAAGCCGCCATGGGCGCGGGCCACATCGGCCACGATCGCCAGCCCGAGCCCGACGCCGCTGCCCCGATTCTGGTTGCGCGCCGGATCAAGACGGCTGAACGGGCGCACCGCCTCGGTGCGCTGGTCCGGCGGAATGCCCGGCCCGTCATCTTCGACCCGAATCCGCAGCGACTTACCGGTCAGGGTGACGCTGACCACGGCCCGCGTCCCATAGCGGACGGCATTGCCGATCAGGTTCTCGACCGCGCGCCGGATGGCAACCGGGCGCAGCTTGACCGCGCCTTCGCCCTCGATGGTCCCAAGGGCGGCATTCTGGCCGGCCCTCTGGGCATCGTCGACGATCTGCCGCACCAGCGCGGCCGGATCGACATCGACGGGGTCGCCCTCGGACACACCCTGCGAGAACTGAAGGAACGCATCCACTAACGACTGCATCTCGGCCACGTCCTGCAAAAGAGGCGCGGCGTCTTCCTCGGGTAGCAGCGACAGGCCCAGCCTGAGCCGCGTCAAAGGCGTGCGCAGGTCATGGCTGACACCCGACAGGATCAAGGTCCGCTGTTCGATCTGCCGTTCGATGCGAGCGCGCATGTCCAAAAACGCATTGCCCGCGGCGCGCACTTCGACCGCGCCGCCCGGCGAGAACGGCACGACACGACCCCGCCCGAAGGCCTGCGCCGCCTCGGCCAGCCGGGTAATCGGCCGCAGCTGGTTGCGCATGTACAGAAACGACACCGACGTCATCAGCACCGCGAAGAACACCATCGTCACGATCAACTGATGCGGCGCCACAGTCGAAAGACGCCGCCGGTCGAAGCGCAATTCGAGCAATCCCAGATCGGTCTGCAGATATAGGGTGGCGGTCTGGCTGTTCGGCAATGAAACCGCCGATAGCTCAGGCAGTTCAACGCGCAGATCCGATTCGACCTGCGGCGCGATAAAATCATACCAGCGGCGCGCCTCGATCGTCGGAGACTCGCTTGGCCCCAGAAACCGGGCCTGCATAGCCAGCCCCTTCAGAAGCGGACGTACCTTGGCCAGGCCTTCGTTCTGTGTTTCCGAGCCCGCCATCGTGTCGAGGACCAGTTGCACCTCGCGCGACGCGGCATGGGTCATCTGTTGCGTCACGTCCTTGAGATGCTCGCGTACGAAGGCGATGGACACGACCAGCAGGACGACCACCACCGGCACCACCAGAATCAGCGCCGCGCGCGCGTACAAGCTGCGCGGCATATAAGGTTTGAGCCAGCGTGCGTTCATGCGCTAAACCTAGCGGGCCGTTCAGACATGCGAAAGAGGCGACGACGGATGACGGACCACGAATTCGACCCGCAGCCCGGACTTCCCGTCCAGCTGCAACCAGGCTTAAGGCGCATCCTGGCCCCGAATCCGTCGCCCATGACCCATCGCGGCACGAACACCTACCTTCTCGGCACCCGCGACGTCGCCGTGATCGACCCCGGCCCACTCGACGAGTCCCATCTTCTGGCCATTCTGGCCGCTTTGTCCCCGGTTCAGCGCATCAGCCACATCATCGTGACGCACAGCCATCTGGACCACTCCCCGCTTGCCGCGCCTCTGGCCAAGCGGACCGGCGCGCCCATTCTGGCCTTCGGAGGCCCCGAGGCCGGGCGCAGCGCGGTCATGGCCCGACTGGCAGCGCAGGGGATGGCCGGCGGCGGCGAAGGCATCGACGCCACGTTCCGCCCCGACATCGAACTGGCCGACCAAGACCGGGTCGAAGGGGACGGCTGGTCGCTGGAGGTGATCCACACGCCGGGCCATCTGGGCAATCACGTCGCGCTGGGATGGGGTGATGTCTGCTTCACCGCCGATCATGTGATGGGATGGGCCAGTTCGCTGGTGTCTCCACCCGACGGAGACCTGACCGACTTCATGGCCTCCTGCCACAAGTTACGAGCCCGGACCTGGTCGGTGTTCCATGCCGGTCACGGTGCGCCGATCACCGATCCCGCAGGCCGGCTGGATTGGCTGATCGGGCACCGGCAATCGCGCGAGGCACAGATACTTGACGCCCTGTCTCAGGCACCGGGAACAGCGCGGGAGCTGGCGCGACGAATTTATTCCGACACGCCCCCTGCCCTGCTGCCCGCGGCCGAGCGCAACGTTTTCGCCCATCTGGTCGACCTGACCGGGAAACGGCGCGTTGCCCCGAACGGCGCGCTTGGCATTCAGGCTGAATTCGCCCCGGTCGCCTGACGTCGAAAAAATTCGCATCGACGGCTTTTCCCCTCTGGACCTCGAAAATTCGGGTTGCTATATCCGCCTCAGTTCCGGCGTAGCTCAGCGGTAGAGCAGTTGACTGTTAATCAATTGGTCGTAGGTTCGATCCCTACCGCCGGAGCCAAAATCTCCCCGAAAACGCTTCTAAAATCCGCGTCGTGGCGCGCTTTTGTCGGCGTTCGCGCAACCTGAAAATCGATCAAAAAAAACTTGCTTCGACCTCTGGACGCCGCCGGACCGGGTTGCTATACGGCGCGCACCGTTCCGGCGTAGCTCAGCGGTAGAGCAGTTGACTGTTAATCAATTGGTCGTAGGTTCGATCCCTACCGCCGGAGCCATTTCTCAAAGACCCGCACAAGTCACCCCTTCAGGGCGTCCTTGAACTCGTCCCGCAGTTTGCGTTTCAAAACCTTGCCAGTCGCATTCAGTGGCAGCGCATCGACGAAGACCACTTTGTCCGGCACCTGCCACTTGGCGATCTTGCCGTCGAAAAACTCCAGCAGCTCGGCCTCGGACGGGTCCTCGCCCTCAGCCTTGACGGCCACCAGCAGCGGGCGTTCGTCCCATTTGGGATGCGGCACGCCAATCACCGCCGCGGTGGCCAGTTTCGGGTGCGCTACGGCGATGTTTTCCAGCTCGACCGAGCTGATCCATTCACCGCCCGACTTGATAATGTCCTTGGATCGGTCGCGGATGGTCATGTAGCCATCTGGGTCCAGCGTCGCCACATCGCCCGTAGCGAACCAGCCATCCTGCAGAAGCTCTTGGTCCTGCAGCTGGAAATAGCTGTCCAGCACCCAATGTCCGCGCACCATCAGGTCGCCCTGCGTGACCCCGTCATGCGGCAGGTCGTTGCCATCGTCATCGACGATCTTCAGCTCGACCCCAAAGGGCGGACGACCCTGATTCTCGCGCAGTTTGTGCTGTTCCTCAATCGGCAGCTTGCGATGCTTGGCCAGCGGAATGTTGGCGGTGCCCAGCGGGCTCATCTCGCTCATCCCCCAGGCGTGCACGGTGTCGACGCCGTATTTTTCCCGGAAGGTCTTGATCATCGAGGGCGGGCACGCCGCGCCGCCGATTACCGTTCGTTCGAGGCTTTCCAGCTTGGTGCCGCATTTGGCGGCATGCGCCAGCAGGCCCTGCCAGATCGTGGGAACTCCCATCGCCAGCGTCACGCCATAGGTGTCGATCAGGTTTACCAGCGCCTCGCCATGCAGGTCCGGCCCGGGCAGCACCATCTGCGAACCGGACATGGCGCAGCCATAGGGTGAGCCCCAGGCGTTGACATGGAACATCGGCACCACCGGCATCACCACGTCCATCGCCGAATACCCAATCACGTCGCGGGTGTTCGACGCAAAGCTGTGCAGAACGGTCGAACGGTGCGAATACAGAACGCCCTTGGGGTGGCCGGTCGTGCCCGAGGTGTAGCACAGGCTCGAGGCTGTGTTTTCATCGAAGACGGGCCATTCGAAATCGGCGTCGCCGGTCTCGATCAACTCTTCATAGAATTCCAGGCCGGGGATCTGCTGCAGAGCATCCTGGTTGCGCGGCCCCATCAGGACGAAATGCTTCACCTCGGTCAGTTGATCGCGGATCGCGGCAACCAGCGGGAGAAAGGTGGCGTCGAAGAACAGCACCCTGTCTTGCGCGTGGTTGATGATGTAAACTAGCTGTTCGGGGAACAGGCGCGGGTTGATCGTGTGGCAGACGAATCCTGCGCCCGAGGCCGCATAATAGATCTCAAGATGCCGGCGGTTGTTCCAGGCCAGGGTGCCGATCCGATCCTGCGACTGCAGGCCCAGCTTGGTCAGCGCCGACCCCATGCGCCGGGCATTGGCAGCGATCTCACCCCAGTTCGTCCGGGTGACGGTTCCATCGGTTTCGACCGACACGATCTCGGTCTGACCATGATAGCGCGCAGCATGATCGATCAGTGACGAAATCAACAGCGGCTGCGTCATCATCTGTCCCAGCATGGACATCCTCCCATTCATCGCGCCGGCTTGATGCGGCGTCTGTTGCGGCCCGGCGGCACGGCGGCGTGGCGGGCCCCGGGGCCTCTCCTCGGGGCCGATCCTGCCAATCATTCAATTGTCTGACAATAAGGAAATGCGACCTGCCGCTGCGGCAGGTCGTCAGATTTGCTGGGCTTCAGCCCCGGTGCCGCAGCGCATAGGCCACAAGTGCGGCGGTCGAGCCGTCCTTGCCCTCGGTGCCCGCATCGCCATCGACGATCGGCCCCAGCGAGGTGGCCAGTTCCTTGCCCAGCTCTACCCCCCACTGGTCGAACGAGTTGATGCCCAACAGCACGCCTTCGACGAACACCCGGTGCTCATAGAGCGCAATGATCTGGCCCAGAACGAAGGGCGTCAGCTGCGGATAGATCAGCGTGGTCGAGGGCCGGTTGCCCGGAAACACGCGATGCCGGGCCTGACGCTCCAACTCGTCACCCTGCAGTCCCTTCTCGGCCATGCGCGCCCGCGCTTCCTCCAGCGACCGGCCGCGCATCAACGCCTCGGACTGGGCCAGGCAATTGGCCAGCAGCAGACGGTGATGATGGGCCAGCTCGGGCTCGTGCCCTTCGGCGGCCACCATGAATTCGCAAGGGATCACGTCGGTGCCCTGGTGGATCAACTGATAAAACGCGTGCTGCCCATTGGTGCCGGGCTCACCCCAGACCACCGGCCCCGAAGGCACGCTCAGCGCCGAGCCGTCCATGGCCACCGATTTGCCGTTCGATTCCATCTCGAGCTGCTGGAAATAGGCCGGCAACCGCAGCAGCCGTTGGTCGTAGGGCAGCACCGCGCGGCTGGCATGGCCCAGCACCTGACGGTGCCAGATGCCCACCAGCGCCAGCATCACCGGCATGTTCTCGACCCAGTCCGCGGCGCGGAAATGCACGTCCATCGCCTGTCCGCCGCGCAGGAACGCGTCAAAGGCGTTCGAGCCCACCGCGATCATCACCGGCAGCCCAACCGGCCCCCAGACCGAATAGCGCCCGCCGACCCAATCTGCAAAGCCGAACACGCGGTCAGACGGGATGCCGAAATCCGCTGTCTTGTCCACGGCGCTGGACACGGCCGCAAACTGCCGCGCCGGGTCGCCCCCGCCGTCCAGCATCCAGGCCCGCGCCGTCCGCGCGTTGGTCATGGTTTCGATGGTTGTAAAGGTCTTGGACGCCACGATCACCAGCGTCCGCGTCGGGTCCAGTTCTCGCAGAGTGTCGGCGATGTGCGCGCCATCCACGTTCGAGACGTAGTGCAGGCGCGGCCCATCGTGATAGGGCGCCAGCGCCAGCGTCGCCATCACCGGCCCAAGGTCCGAGCCACCGATGCCGATATTCACCACGTCGGTAAAGCTCCCCCCTGCCCCCTGGGCCGTTCCGCCCCGGACCTCTTCGGCGAACACGCGCATGCGCTGCAGGGTGTCCAGAACTTCGGGCATGACGTCCTGGCCATCAACCTCGACCGGGCCGCCATCCAGATTGCGCAGCGCCGTATGCAGCACCGCGCGGCCCTCGGTTTCGTTGATCTTGTCGCCCTGGAACATCGCGTCGCGCCGTTCGGCAAGACCGGCCTGATCGCACAGGTCGATCAGCGCCGCGCGGATATCCGCGTCGATCAGGGTTTTCGAATAGTCGAACAGCAAATCGCCGGTCGAGGCCGAGAATCTCTGCGCCCGGTCGGGATCCTGCGCGAACAGATCGAGGATTCGGGTGTCTTCCGCCTGCGCGGCAAGGGTTCTGAGTTTGTCGAGCTGCATGTCCTACTCCGCCCAATGTACCGTAATGCCGTCCAGCACCGCCGCAATCGGAGCTTCGTCGGGCGGCAGAGACATGGCCCGCTCCAACGCGTCGCGCTTTTTCGATCCGAAAATGACAAGATGCTTGGACAACGCCCCGTTCAGCACAGGCGCAGTCAGCGTGATGCGCGCCTCGGGCTGCGATTGCGGCCGGGCGACCGCCAGCGGGGGCGCATCCCCGTCCAACGCCGCGTCCAGCCCGGCCATCCCCGGGAACAGCGAGGCCGTGTGCATGTCGTCGCCCATGCCCAGCACCAGAACCGACAGCGGCAGAACCGGGACAATCAGCGCCTCGATCTCGGGCAGGATGTCTTCGGGTGCCTTGCCGGGAATGAACAGCGGCACGAACTCGGCCGCAGCGGCGCGGTTGGTCAGCAGACGCTCGCGGATCAGCCGTTCGTTCGACCGGTCGCTGTCGGCCGGAACGCAGCGTTCGTCGGTGGGCAGAACCCGCACGCGGTCCCAGTCCAGGTCGGCCGCACACAGGTTGTCGAAGATCGGCCCGGGCGTGGTACCGCCGGGCACGGCAAAGGCCACGACGTCATTGTGCAGCAGTGCGGCCTCTAGCTCTCCGGCCAACGCATTGGCCACGTCGATGGCCAGCATGTCGCGGTCAGCGTATTCCTGAATGTTCATGGCTTGATCCCCTGCCATTGGCGACCGTCGCGTTTCATCAGCAGCTCGGCGTCGCCGGGGCCGGTGCTGCCGCTGTCATAAGGTTTGGGAACGTCGCCGCGCGCCCGCCATCCGGCGATGATCGGGTCGGTCCAAGCCCAGGCGGCCTCGACCTCGTCGCCGCGCATGAACAGGGTCTGGTTGCCGCGGATCACGTCCATCACCAGGCGCTCATAGGCGTCGGGGGCCTGATGGTTCTCAGGCCCCAGTGCCTCGGCAAAGCTCATGTCCAATGGGACGTCGATCAGGCGCATGCCACCCTGTCCCGGCTCTTTGATCGTGACCTTCAGCGTGATGCCTTCGTTCGGTTGCAGGCGGATCGACAGCGTGTTGGCATGCCGCCCGGCCGCAGCCCCGAAGATTGAGTGCGGGGCGTCCTTGAAGATCACGTTGATCACCGAGGACCGCGCCACCAGCCGCTTGCCGGTGCGCAAATAGAACGGTGTGCCCGCCCACCGCCAATTGCTGACATGCGCCCGCAGCGCCACATAGCTTTCGGTCGTCGAACGCGGATTGCCCACCGCCTCGCGATAGCCCGGCCCGTCGGGGCCACCGATATACTGCCCGCGAACGATGTGATGCGGCTGCACCGGGTCCAGCGCGCGGATCACCTTGAGCTTTTCGTCCCGCACAGCGTCCGAATCGAACTTGGCGGGCGGCTCCATCGCGATCAGGCACAGAAGCTGCATCAGGTGGTTCTGCACCATGTCGCGCATGGCGCCGGCACGCTCATAGTACTCCTCGCGCCCGTCCACGCCCACGGTTTCGGCGACGGTGATCTGGATGTGGTCGACATACTGGCTGTTCCACAGCGGTTCAAACAGCATGTTTCCGAACCGGACGGCCATCAGGTTCTGGACCGTCTCCTTTCCCAGGTAATGGTCGATCCGATAGATCTGATTCTCGTTGAAATAGGCAGCCAGCGTGGCGTTCAGCGCGCGTGCGCTGTCCAGATCGTGACCGAACGGCTTTTCCACCACGATGCGCGTCTGCGGGGTGGCCAGCCCATGCTGCCGGATCCGCTCGGCCAGCGGTCCGAACAGGCTGGGCCCGACCGAGAAATAAAAAGCCCGAATCCGATCGTCGGTCAGCTTGCGCGCCAGAACGTCCCAGCCGGAATCGGCCCCGGCGTCCAGTTGCACATAGTCCAGGCGTTGCAGGAACCCGCTGCGCAGGTCGACCTGCCCTGCGTGTTCTGGCACGAATTCGGCCAGTGACCGCGCGACGATCGCACGAAAAGCGTCGGAATCATAATCCGACCGCGCCGCCGCGATAATGCGGACGCTTTCATGCCATTGCCCGGCACAGTAGCGGCGGAACAAGGCCGGCAGGATCTTGCGCTGTGCAAGGTCGCCGGTGCCGCCGAAGATGACCAGATCGAACGGATCGACAGGTATGACGCGTGAAACCATGAAGCGTCCTTAACCCGCCCACACGCACATGTCCAATGTTAGCGCAATCATTTCCCCGACCGTTCTGAAACGTCCGGATGAAAATCCGTGTTCAATCAAACTTCTGTCGGAATCGCAGTGTTGCAGAGGCGCGTGAAGCCAAAAAACGCTGAAATTGCAGGTTCCGCCAGAATTGAAATCGCCTTTTCCGAGCAGGCCAAGGAAAACAATCAATACCGCTACAAGCCGTCGAAACGTCAGGCAAGTCCCGGTCAGCCCCGTTTTATCAGGGGCCAGCCCCCAAGAGCGCCAAGGCACAGGCTCTTGCAGCTACCGCGCCTAGTTCAGCCGGTATTCACCTACGACATTCTGCCACTCGCCGGGGGCAATCATCTTGCGGTGGGTGAAGCGGACCGAATGCAGCGGCCCCTCGATCTCGCGCTGCCAGAATTCGATGAACTTGAACAGCTTGGGATGATCCGGCGCCAGGTCGTAGTCCTGCCAGATGAACGTGTTCAGGACATGGATATAGTCGGGCATGCGATAGAAGAATTCCGCCGTCGTCAGGCCGTACCCTTTCAGCATCAGTTCGGTTTCGGTTTGCTTCATTCAGACCTCCAATTTCTCAAAAGGTCTCTTCAGCCTAGCATGATTCTCATTCAAATTTCATTAAAACAACATGTTAAGAGATCCGAGCCCGAGATTCGCGTGGCATCTGCGCTGCTTGCTTGCACCTTATGTGCCGGGTCTGATAAGATGCATCCACAAGATATAGACCCAGCACAAAAAACGGGCAGTTTACGTGAGCGATACGCCAGAAATCCCCGAAAACATGGATGAAACCCCGCCCGAGCGCCCGGTTTACGACGGCCCGACGGTATCCATCGAATCCGAGATGCGTACGTCCTATCTGGACTATGCGATGTCGGTCATCGTGTCCCGTGCGATCCCCGATCTGCGCGACGGTTTGAAACCGGTGCATCGGCGCATCCTCTACGCGATGCACGAGACCGGGAACACCCATGACAAACCCTATCGCAAGTCGGCTCGTCCAGTGGGCGATGTGATGGGTAAGTACCACCCCCACGGTGACAGCGCGATCTATGACGCGTTGGTGCGGATGGCGCAGGATTTCTCAATGTCGCTGCCGCTGCTGGACGGCCAAGGCAACTTCGGCTCGATGGACGGCGACAACCCGGCGGCCATGCGCTACACCGAGGTCCGCATGGACAAGCCCGCCGCCGCCCTGCTGGCGGATATCGAGAAAGAGACGGTCGATTTCCAGGACAACTACGACGGCAAGGACAAGGAACCCACCGTCCTGCCCGCGCGGTTCCCGAACATGCTGGTCAACGGCGCCGGCGGCATCGCGGTGGGGATGGCGACGAACATCCCGCCGCACAACCTGGGCGAAGTGGTCGACGCGACGCTGGCGCTGATCGAAGACCCGGACCTGACCAGCGAACAGCTGATCGAGTACATCCCCGGCCCCGACTTCCCCACCGGCGGCGTGATGCTGGGCCGGTCCGGCGCGCGCAAGGCGTATCTGGAGGGCCGCGGCAGCGTCATCATCCGCGCCAAGACCCGCGTCGAGGAGTTGCGCAAGGATCGCTATGCCATCATCGTGGACGAGATCCCCTATCAGGTGAACAAGGCCTCGATGATCGAGAAAATCGCCGAAGCCGTGCGCGAAAAGCGCATCGAAGGTGTCAGCCATGTTCAGGACGAATCCGACCGCAACGGCGTGCGGGTGGTGGTCGAGCTGAAACGCGACGCAACGCCCGAGGTGGTGCTGAATCAGCTGTACCGGTTCACGCCGATGCAGACCTCGTTCGGCTGCAACATGCTGGCGCTGAACGGCGGCCGCCCCGAGCAGCTGACCCTGCGCCGTTTCCTGACCAGCTTCATCGACTTCCGCGAAGATGTCGTTGCCCGCCGCACCGCCTATGACCTGCGCAAGGCGCGGGAACGCAGTCATATCCTGTGTGGTCTGGCCGTGGCGGTCTCGAACGTGGACGAGGTCGTTGCCACGATCCGGTCCTCGGCCGATGCGGCCGAGGCGCGCGAAAAGCTGATGACCCGCCGCTGGCCCGCAGCCGAGATCGAGAGCTATCTGCGGCTGATCGACGATCCGCTGTCCAAGATGAACGACGACGGCACCTACAACCTGACCGAAGTTCAGGCCCGCGCCATCCTTGATCTACGCCTGCAACGCCTGACCCAGATCGGCGTCAAAGAGGTGACGGACGAGCTGGAAGACCTGGCCGCCAAGATCAAGGAATACCTGGATATCCTGTCCTCGCGCGAACGCATCATGGGCATCATCGCCGACGAATTGCGCGAAGTGAAAGAGAACTTTGCCGTTCCGCGCCGCACCGAGATCGTCGACTGGTCGGGCGACATGGAGGACGAAGACCTGATCGAACGCGAAGACATGGTCGTAACCGTGACTTCGGGTGGCTATATCAAGCGCACCCCGCTGGCCGATTTCCGCGCGCAAAAGCGCGGCGGCAAGGGGCTGTCGGGCATGCAGACCAAGGAAGAGGACGTGGTCACCACCCTCTTCGTGGCCAACACGCATACCCAGCTGTTGTTCTTCACTACCGACGGGATGGTCTACAAACTCAAGACCTGGCGCCTGCCCCAGTCGGGGCGCACCGGCAAGGGTAAGGCGATCGTCAACATCCTGCCGATTCCCACTGGCGTTTCGATTGCGGCGATCATGCCGGTCGACGTGCCGGATGAAGAATGGGAAAACCTCCAGATCGTCTTCGCCACCAGCGCCGGCGACGTGCGCCGCAACGCGCTGAGCGACTTCACCAACGTCAAGCGCAACGGCAAGATCGCGATGGACCTGCCCGAAGGCGTGGAACTGGTCAACGCGCGCATCTGCTCGGACGAGGACGATGTGATGCTGGTCACCAATTCCGGCCGGGCGATCCGTTTCCCCACGACCGACGTGCGGGTGTTCAAGGGGCGAAAATCGACCGGCGTGCGCGGCATCCGGCTGAACCCGGGCGACCGCGTGGTCTCAATGTCGGTGATCCGCCATTTCGAGGCCACCCCGGACGAGCGCGCCGCCTATCTGAAGATGCGTCGCCTGATGGCCGGCGTGACCGACGATACTGAGACCGACGAGGATGGCGGCAATGCTGACAGCATCCTGCCGCAGGAACGCTATGCCGAGATGTCGGCGGCCGAGAACCTGATCCTGACCATCACGGCCAAGGGATCGGGCAAGCTCAGCTCGTCGCATGACTATCCGGTGCGCGGCCGTGGCGGCATGGGCGTGATGGCGATGGACAAGGCGATGCGGGGCGGCCCGCTGGTGGCCTCGTTCCCGGTCGAAATCGACGACCAGATCATGCTGGCCACCTCCAAGGGGCAGTCGATCCGGGTCCCGGTCGACGGCATCTCGTTCCGGTCCCGCAGCGCCGGAGGGGTCAAGGTGTTCAACACCGGCAAGGGTGAAGAGGTCGTCAGTGTCGCCCGGATCGCCGATCAGGGTGATGACGAAGGCTCCGCAGAATGAACAACAAAGACCCGGCTCCAATCGGAGCCGGGTTTTTTGTCAACTAAGGTAGTTTTCAAAAAACACCAACGTCCGCTTCCAGGCGAGGGTCGCAGCCGCGTCGTCGTAGCGCGGCGTCGTGTCGTTGTGGAAGCCGTGGTTCACGTTCGGATAGAAATGGACGCTGAACTTTTTCTGATTGGCTTTCAAGGCCTCGGAATAGGCGGGCCAGCCTGCGTTGATCCTGTCATCCAAACCGGCGTAGTGGATCATCAGCGGTGCTTGAATCGCCGGAACATCCTCGGCCGGTGGTTGGCGACCATAGAAGGGAACCGACGCCGCCAAATCGGGATACGCAACAGCCAAAGCGTTGCACACGCCTCCGCCATAGCAGAACCCAACCGCCCCGACCTTTCCGGTTGATCCCGGGTGATCCCGCAAAAATTCGAACGCCGCAAAAAAATCCGACATCAGCTTTCCCGCATCCATCGACTTTTGCATCTCCCGCCCTTGTTCATCCGTACCGGGATAACCGCCCAAAGGCCTCAGCCCGTCGGGTGCGAAGGCAAGGAACCCGGATTTCCCAAGGCGGCGCGCAACATCTTCGATATAAGGATTGAGCCCGCGGTTTTCATGCACGACCAGCACCGCTGGCAATGGACCTTCCGCGGCGGAGGGGCGCACCATGAGCCCGCCTGTTCCCTCATGTCCGTCAGGGCTTTCGAATTCGACAATTGCGGTTTCGATATCGGGATCGTCCGGCGCAACCTGCTGCGCCCAGGCATAGTTGGGCTGCAACTGCTCCAGGATCATCGCTCCCGTGACCCCGGCGGCCGTGTACCGCCCGGCTTTCGCGATGAATTCCCGTTTTGTCATCTTGCCGTGAACATAACCGTCGAAGATCTCTAGGATTCGAGGGTCAAAATCACTGGCTTTCTTTCGGGCAGTTCCTGTCATTGGCTGGTCCTCCGCGATGGCAACGCCAATACCAGCTTAACCGTTCACCCCGGATCAAGAAACTTACAAGTCGTAGAGTTCGCCGAATTTCTCTTCGAGATAGTCCAGCAGTGGCTCGGGGCTCGGCTCCTGACCGCTGGCCCGCTGGATCACCTCGCGGGGTGCGTACAGACCGCCATGCTGCTGAACATGCTCGCGCAGCCAGCCGGTCGCAGCAGTGGTATCGCCCTGCGCCAGTTGATCATCCAGACCTGGAACTGCCGCCCGCAGGGATTGGTACAGACAGCCTGCGTACACATTGCCCAGCGAATAGGTCGGGAAGTAGCCAAACAGGCCGACCGACCAATGCACGTCCTGCAAGCACCCGTTCGACGGCTTGTCGACCGCATAGCCGAAATCAGCATGGAAGCGGTCGTTCCACGCGGCTTCGAGGTCCTGAACCTGCAGATCGCCCGACATCAAGGCGCGTTCCAGATCGAACCGCAGCATGACGTGCAAATTGTACTGAACTTCGTCCGCTTCAGTGCGGATGTATCCGTTGTGCACCCGGTTTACGGCGGCATAGAACGCATCTTCATCCGCGATGCCGAAATCACCGAAGGTGTCCGTCATCTGCCGGAACAACCAGCCAGTGAAGGCGCGCGAGCGGCCCAGCTGATTTTCATAGATGCGGCTCTGGCTTTCATGAACGCCCATCGACACGCCCTGGCCGAGCGGTGTCAGAGCGTAAGCCGGGTCGATGCCCTGCTCATAGCAGGCGTGCCCGACCTCGTGAATGGTCGAGTAGAAGCAGTTGAAAGGGTCGGTTTCGCTGGTACGGGTGGTGACGCGCACGTCGTCGCCGCTGCCCGAACAGAACGGGTGTACGGCCTTGTCCACCCGCCCCCGTTTCAGGTCGTACCCGAAAGTGACCGCCAGCTTTTGCGTCAGCTTCATCTGGGCCGCTTCGTCGAACGTTCCGGTCACGCCCGCAGGGGACGGCCGGTCCAGCACAGCCGCGCGCAACGCAACGAGACGCGGGCGCATGGCGTCGAAGATGTCGGCGATCTGGGCGGCTGTCGTGTACGGCTCATAGTCCTCGACCAGCGCATCATAAACATCGCCGCCCTGGGCCAGAGCCGCGCCTTCTTCGCGTTTCAGCGCCACGACCTCCTCGAGAACCGGCAGAAACGCGGGCACGTCCTCGTCGGCGCGGGCCTGTGCCCACTTGCCCTGCGCGGCCGAGGTCACGCGGGCGATGGCCGTGGCCAGATCAGCAGGCACTTTGATCGTGCGCTCGTAAGTGCGGCGGATTTCGCGCAGCTGCGCCTGGCCGACCTCGGTGTCGGCATGGGCGTTCTCCAGCCACTCGGCCACACGCGGATCCGAACGGCGCGCGTGCAGGACGGCTTCGATCGCAGCCATTTCCTCGGCACGCTGGTTGACGGCGCCACGCGGCATGACAGTCTCCTGATCCCAGCCCAGGCGGCCTGAAATCTGCGCCAGCGCCTCGGTCTCGCGCTGAAAGGCCATCAGGTCATTGAATGCACTCATTGGGTCAAGCTCCGCGCAGCGAGGTTGCGATGGGATAAGCGGTCAGGAACCGGGCGCGCAGGATCAGGGTCCAGACGATCACGGCCATGAACTGGTGGAAGATGGCGATCTGCCAGGGCGCGCCGTAGACCACGGTGAGGATGCCCACGACCACCTGCAGCGAAAGCGCCGCGAACATGGCGTTGAAGGCGAACCGAGTCTGCGGGTGGGCGCTGCTGCTGCCGCGCCGCCAGACGAAAATGGCGAAGGCGAACAGCGCATAGCCTACGCAGCGGTGGATGAACTGCACCAGTCCCGGACTTTCGAAGAAATTGCGCCACAGCGGTTCGAGCGCGGTGGCGTCCGGCGGCAGCAGTTGCCCGCCGATCAGCGGCCAGTCGGTATAGGACCGGCCGGCGTCGATGCCAGCCACCAATGCGCCGATCAGGATCTGCAGAAAGGCAAAGTGCAGCAGCGCGGTCGACAGGGAGGACAGCCGCGCCTCTTTCGCGCGGCGGGCTTGCATCAGGTCGCGTTCCTCGCGCCCCAGCATGAAGATGTACCAGGCCAGAAAGCCCAGGATCACGAACGCAAGGCCAAGATGGGTGGCCAGACGATAACTGGCAACCGCGGTCATCCCCTCGCCCTGCGTCACACCCGAGGCCACCATCCACCAACCGACAGCGCCTTGAACGCCGCCCAGCAGTCCCGGGATCACAAGGCGCCCGGTCCAGCCTGCGGGGATCTTGCGCAGCACCAGAAAGCCAAAGAAGCCAAGCGCCCAGACAAGACCGATCACCCGGCCCAGCTGCCGGTGGCCCCATTCCCACCAGTAGATGGTCTTGAAGTCATCCAGCTCCATCCACTGGTTCATGATCCGCCACTGGTCGATCTGTTTGTACTTGTCGAACTCGGCCTGCCAGTCCGCCTCGGACATCGGCGGGATCGCCCCAGTGACTGGGCGCCATTCGGTGATCGACAGGCCGCTGTCGGTCAGGCGGGTCAACCCGCCCACTGCGATCATCACGACGACAAGTGCGAACAGGATCATAAGCCAAGTACGGATGGCCTTGCGCGCGCCACCCCGGCCGCGGTCGATCATGCCGGGCTGGACCGTTTCCTGCTTTTGTTCACCCGAGACTTCTTCGAAGATGCTGCGCTTGCCGCTCATGCCGTCCTCATGTCCTTGATTTTCCCGCAAGCTAGGGCCAGTGCCCGGGAAGGTCCAGCCTCAGCCCTTGTCCTTCCAGCGGACCATCTGACGCATGATCCCGTGCAGCATCTGCACATCGGCCCGCGTCATGCGCATGCGCGACCACAGGTTGCGCAGGTTCACCTTCATCCCTTCGGCTTTTTCCGGCGGGTAGAAGAACCCGGCCTCCTCCAGCCGCTGCTCGTAATGCTCGGCCAGTTTCTCGACCTCGATGCCGGTGGCCCAGTCGCCTTTGCCCAGATCGGTGGCCTCGTGCACCACGTCGCCGGTCTGGCGCATCCACTCATAGGCGGTCAGCAACACGCACTGCCCCAGGTTCAGCGAGGCATATTCGGGGTTCACAGGCACCGAGATGATCGCATTGGCCTTGGCGATGTCTTCATTCTCCAAACCGGCCCGCTCAGGCCCGAACAGCACGGCCACCTTTTCGCCCGCCGCCACCTTCTGGGCCGCGATCTGCATGGCGCGCTCGGGGCTGTAGACGGGCTTGGTCAGGCCGCGCTGACGGGCGGTGGTGGCAAACACAAATGTGCGGTCGCCCAAAGCGCCGGCCAGATCGTCGAACAGCTGCGCCTCGTCCAGCAGCCGCCCGGCACCGCTCGACATGGCCACGGCTTTGGGGTTGGGCCAGCCGTCGCGCGGGGCAACGATGCGCATCCGGTCCAGGCCGAAATTCCACATCGCCCGGGCCGCGGCGCCGATGTTTTCGCCCATCTGCGGGCGCACAAGCACGAATGAGGGCTGGGGTCTGTCGCTAGGCATCCTGATCTCCGAAAGTTGCGCCTGCCATACTGCCGCCTTTGCCACAGGGCAAGCCCGGCCGCCCTGCCCGATTGCAAATCGGCCGGTCTGCGGGCAATAAAGTTTGCTTCCCCGCCGCAATCGGCTAAACCGCGCCAAAGACCAACCGCGAAGGATCCGCCAATGGACACCCCCGAGCAGCCTCAGATCTATCTGATCACCCCGCCGACCATCGACCCGGCCACCTTCCCCGACCGGCTGGCCCGCGTTCTGGACGGGACCGAGATCGCCTGCATCCGGCTGGCGCTGGCCGGCAGCGACGAGGACGCCATCGCCCGCGCGGCCGACGCCTGCCGCGAGGTGGCCCATGCGCGCGACGTGGCGCTGGTGATCTCGAACCATGTCCTGCTGGCGCAACGGCTGGGGCTGGACGGGGTGCATCTGGACGATGCGGCCCGCTCGGTCCGGGCCGCGCGCAAGGAGTTGGGGGCGGATGCCATCGTAGGCAGCTTCTGCGGAACCTCGCGCCATGACGGGATGACCGCGGGCGAAGCCGGGGCCGACTATGTGGCCTTCGGACCCGTGGGAGATATGTCTCTGGGCAAAGGAGCCCGCGCGGAACGCGACCTGTTCCAATGGTGGTCCGAGATGATCGAGGTTCCGGTGGTCGCCGAAGGCGGCTTGGCGCCCGAATTGGTGGCTGACCTCGCGCCCTGCACCGATTTTTTCGGGGTCGGTGACGAGATCTGGGGCGACGACGACCCGCTGCGCGCGCTCGACACCCTGCTGGCGCCGATGCGCTAAAGCGGCAGGACCGGCAGCGCGACCCAGTAGAGACCCAGACCCGCCAGCATCAGCGATGCGACGGTCGAAATGCGTCCCCGCAACCGGGGTACATCGGGCAGCAACACGGTCACTGCGGCATATGCAAGTCCGGCGACACCCGCGATTCCCAGCAAGACCCCGCCCGAATAGCCCAGCAGGGCCGGCACGACGTGAAGGGGTGGAACCCCCAACCGGATCAGTTCGTGCGACAGGCCCAAGCCAAGTATCGCGCCGGTCAGGAAAACCGCCCCCAACCGCAACGCACCGGCCCGCGACCCGATCAGATTCCATGTCGCCAGAATGACGATGGCCCCGGCGACCGCCAGCCAATACGCCTCGTCCCCGAACCGAAGCAGGCGGGACAATCCCAGCGGCTGCGCCAGCAGAACACCCAGCGCCAGGGCGGCGAATTGCGCCAGAAGGGGGCGCACCCGCAGGTTTAGAAAAACCAGCACCAAGGCCAATGCCAGAAGCTGCCCCTTATCTTGCCAAATCCGTGCCACGCCTTGCCGAAAGAAGGTCTCGGCAGTCTGTCGTGGCCCCATCCCTGCTCCGCCGCGCAAGGGAATGGCGGGGCTGGTCTCGCCCCCCTCCAGCAACCCGGTATAGGGTGCGTCGACGCCCGTCTGCCTGAGAACTACCGGGCCGAACCCGGCAGGCCAGGTCAGGCGCACCTCGGTCGCCCCGGGCGGCAATGTACCGACCAGCAACACCCGAGACAGCCTGGGTTTGTCGGAATCGCCCACCACAGGAATACGCGCACCCTCGTAGGACAGTTCGACCGGGCCGTTCGCATCGATCGTCAGAGCGTTTTTCCACACCGCCACACGCGCGTGCAGCAAAGGTTCCAATTCCGAGGAAGGCAAGCGGCGTAACCGTGCATAGTCGGCGCTGCCGCCCCCCTGCGCCACGGTCTGCGGGTCAAGCCCGGCCAGCAACGCCTCGGCATTCAGGATGATTTCCACAAGCACCCGGTCGCCTTTGACCTGAAACTCCACGACGGACCGGCCTGCGCCTTGCGCCGCAACCGGCCCGGCCAGAACAAGAAAAGCACAAAGGTAACGGATAGGCCGAAAATGGTGCCAAAGAACCGCCAGCAAGCGAATGATCAAAACCATCCCGAAGGATCCAGAAATAAATCTAAGCACTGGCCCCGAGTGTTTCCGGGATACAGGCGTTTGACAAGCCCGATTGGTCAGGGCGGCCCGTTTCCGCACCCTTCCGGCTTGCGCCCATGGCGACCCTGCGGCATGACGAGGACATGACTCGGAATTCTGACATCCTGTGTATCGGGTCCGTCCTGTGGGACGTGATCGGACGATCCGCCAGCCACATGCGGCAGGGTTCGGATGTGCCCGGCCGCATCACGCGCCTGCCCGGTGGCGTGGCGATGAACATCGCCATGACGCTTGTGCGCTTCGGCATGACACCGACCCTTTTGACCGCCATCGGCAGCGACCCCGAGGGCGACGAGCTGGTTCACGCCTGCAAGCGGCTGGGCATGGACACGACCCATGTCTACCGCTCGCAAGACCTGCCCACCGACCGTTACATGGCGGTCGAAGGCGCAAACGGCCTGATCGCCGCTATCGCCGACGCCCATTCTCTCGAGGCTGCCGGTGCCAAGATCCTGCGCCCGCTGATCCATGGCCCGCTGGGGTATGAAAACACCCCGTTCGAGGGCCAGATCGCGCTGGACGGCAACCTGACGCTGGACCTTCTGGAAGAAATCGCCGTCAGCCCGGCCTTCGCCCGTGCCGACCTGCGCGTGGCCCCGGCGTCGCCCGGCAAGGCCGAGCGGCTGCTGCCTTTCCTCAAGCACGGCCGGGCCACGCTGTATGTGAACCTCGAGGAAGCCGGGCTGCTGTGCCAGCGCGAGTTCGACGATTCCGAAACCGCCGCCCGCGCGCTGCTGGACAGGGGCGCGCTGCGTGCGCTGGTGACCGACGGGGGCAACTCGGCCACCGTGGCCAGTGCCGAAGCGGTGATCACCCAGAAACCCCCGTCGGTTCTGGTCACGCGCGTGACCGGCGCAGGCGACACGTTCATGGCGGCCCATATCGCCGCCGAAGCCAATGGCGCGAGGATCGACGAGGCGCTGACCCGCGCCTTGCATGCCGCCGCAACCTATGTATCCGGAGAGACCCCCCTGTGATCGACATCCAGTATTCCGCCGAAGTGCGCGCGGCCAAGGACGACGAAACCCCCATCGTTGCCCTGGAAAGCACCATCATCACCCACGGCATGCCCTACCCGCAGAACATCGAGGTGGCGGCCCAGGTCGAGCAGGACATCCGCGACGCGGGTGCCGTTCCTGCCACGATCGCAGTGATTGACGGCCGGCTGCATGTGGGGCTGGAACCCGATCAGCTGAAGGATCTGGGACAGGCGCAGGGTGTGGCCAAGATCTCGCGCGCGGACATGGCGGCCTGCATCGCTTCGGGCGGCACCGGGGCCACCACCGTGGCCGCCACGATGATCGCCGCCCATTTTGCGGGGATCGAGGTCTTTGCCACCGGCGGCATCGGCGGGGTGCACCGTGGTGCGGAAACCAGCTTTGACATCTCGGCCGACCTGCACGAACTGGCGCAGACCCCGGTCACGGTCGTGGCCGCCGGGGCCAAGGCGATCCTTGATCTGGCTAAAACGCTCGAGGTACTGGAAACGCTGGGCGTGCCGGTCATCGCCCATGGGCAGGATGAATTCCCGGCTTTTTGGTCGGCCAAGTCGCCCTTTGCCGCGCCCCTGCGGATGGATACGGCCGAGCAGATCGCCAAGGCCCATGCGACGCGCCGCGCGCTGGGTCTGCCCGGCGGGCAACTGGTGGCTAACCCGATCCCGCAGGCCGATCAGATCCCATCCGAGGAACTGGACCCGATTATCGCCTCGGCGCAGCAGGACGCTGAAGCACACCGCATCACCGGCAAAGCCGTCACGCCCTATCTGCTGCAGCGCATCTACGAGCGGACCGAGGGCCGATCCCTGATCGCCAACATCGCCCTGGTGCGCAACAATGCGCGCCTTGCGGCTGGCATCGCCAAGGCTTTGAAGGTTCAGGCGGACTGAACGCCAATCGGACCTATTGTACCAAGGCGCCGGACTGATTAACTAATCCGGCAAACCGCTCGGAACCGCGATGAACACACCGTTTGATGAAGAACCCCACCGCCGCCCCGGCCTGCTGTCGCGGCTACGCGCGTCGTTTCTGACGGGTATCGTCGTCATCGCACCAGTCTGGCTGACGCTGTGGTTGATCCTGTCGGTGGTCGGCTGGATCGACAGCGCGGTTCTGCCCCTGATCCCGCACCAGTTCCGCCCTGAACAATATGTAGGCATCAACCTGCGCGGTGTAGGCGTACTGTTCTTCCTGATCTTCACGGTTCTGGTCGGCTGGATCGCCAAAGGTATTTTGGGTCGGTCACTGATCCATTTTGCCGAAAGCCTGGTCAACCGGATGCCCGTCGTCCGGTCGATCTATTCCGGGATCAAGCAGATCTCGGAAACCGTCTTTGCCCAGACCGAGCGGTCATTCGAGAAGGCCTGCCTGGTGCAGTATCCCCGCCGGGGCATCTGGGCCATCGGCTTCGTCTCGACCGAGGCCAAGGGCGAGATCAACAAACGCGCCGAAACCGGCGGCGGCCTGCTGAGCGTGTTCATCCCGACCACGCCGAACCCGACTTCGGGTTTTCTGCTGTTCTTCCCCGAGGAAGACGTGATCCTGCTGGACATGACGATCGAGGATGCCGCCAAGCTGGTGATCTCGGCCGGGTTGGTCTATCCGAACCAGAAAGACCCCACACAGCCGCCCGAGTGATCAGCCGAACATCGCGGGCAGATCGACGGTGCTGCGTGCACCCAGATCGGGTTCGTGATCAGCCAGAAACCGGTCGGCCGCGGCCCGTCCCGCCTGTTTCAGGCTGTGCAGAACCACCGGGTTTGGCACCGTCTTTGTCGCAACCGACAGGCTGTTCATCAGGGCGTCATCGGCAATCATGTGCACGAAGACACGGCTCATCTCGCCCGCTTTCAACTTGCCCTCGGCCAGCAGGCGCTGCACGAAGTTGATCGCCCGCAATTCGCGCAGAAGGGACGAGTTGAAGCTGATCTCGTTGATCCGGTTCTGGATCTGCTGCGGGGTCTTCGGAACCTCGTCGCGCTCCAGCGGGTTGATGTTCACGATCACCACATCCTTGGGCAGACCCGCGTTGAACAGAGGGAACAGCGCCGGGTTGCCGGTATAGCCGCCATCCCAATAGGCTTCGGTCCGGCCGCTTTCGGGGTCGTAAATTTCAACGGCCTGGAAAAGGTTCGGCAGGCAGGCCGAGGCGAGGATCGCTTCGGTCGTCACCTCATCGCCCGTGAACACCCGGATCTTGCCGCTGCGCACGCAGGTGGCGCAGACGAACAGACGCGGCCCCTGATCGGCGCAGACCTCGCCAAAATCAAAGGCCTCGACCACTGGGGCCAGCGGATTGCGGTAGAACGGCCCATAGGCATAGGGCGACACCATCCGCGACCAGGTATCGGCCACCGCGAACGGCACGGAATACTCCATCGCCTGCGCGATCTGGGCGGGCTCCATCCCGGCCAGCCAGTTGGCGATGCGCATGTCGCCCACCGCGCCCATCCGCTCCCATAGGGCGTTCAGGGTCTCGCGCGCGCCATCGCGACCGGCATGAACAATGCCGGCCTTGAACGCAGCCCCGTTCAGCGCCCCGGCCGAGGTTCCGGTGATCGCCGCAACCTCGATGTCTTCGTCGTCCAGCAGACGGTCCAGCACGCCCCAAGTAAAGGCGCCATGCGCGCCGCCACCCTGCAGGGCGAGGTTGATGCGCTTTACCATTTCCGCCGGCCCCAGCGCGCGCCGCGGATCACAGCGCGGTCCAGCCGCCGTCGACCGAGATCGTGGTGCCGGTGATTTGGGCCGCCGCGTCCGAGCACAGGAACACGGTGGTTCCACCAAGTTGTTCGACGGTCGCGAACTCTTTCGAGGGTTGCCGTTCGAGCATGACGTTCTTGATTACGTCCTCGCGGCTCATGTTGTATTCCTTCATCGTGTCGGGGATCTGCGCCTCGACCAGCGGCGTCAGCACATAGCCCGGACAGATGGCGTTGCAGGTGATCGGCTCCTGCGCGGTTTCAAGCGCAACGGTCTTGGTCATGCCCACGACCCCATGCTTGGCCGCCACATAAGCCGCCTTGTAGGGCGACGCCGTCAGCCCATGCGCCGAGGCGATGTTGACGATCCGCCCCCACCCGGCCTTGCGCATCATCGGCAGCGCCGCCGCCGTCGTGTGAAAGGCCGAGTTCATGTTGATGGCGATGATCGCGTCCCATTTCTCGACCGGAAACTGGTCGATCGGTGCCACGTGCTGAATGCCTGCGTTGTTGACCAGTATATCGCAGGCTCCGGCCTGTTCGACCAACGCCCGGCATTCCTCGCCCTTGGACATGTCGGCCTTAATGTAGCGCGCCGTGGTTCCGGTTTCCTTGCTGATCTCGGCGGCCAGTGCGTGATCTTCATCGCGGTCGGTGAACGAGTTCAGAACCACGTCGGCCCCCGCCTTGGCCAATTCGCGCGCGATGCCCAACCCGATGCCCGAATTCGATCCGGTAATGATTGCAGTTTTTCCCGACAGGTTCATTTGGGGTCTCCCACAGATTCATGATTTGGAGACACAGTGCCATGCTGCACCTGCAAAATAAACGGGGAAAGACCCGTTTGCGGATACGGTCGATCTATGGGCGGGAAACTCGGAGCTCGAGGCAGAAAAAAACGCCCGCACGAAGCGGGCGTTAAGTTATTGAGGCAGGTTTCATACAGGCAAGAAACCTATCGAGCAGTGCAACCTTTATAAGCAATTCCGCGCCGTCATCCAAGCTAAAAGTTTGAAAATAAGAAAAATCATCGGTACGGTGAATCCCAACAAAATAAGGCCAGAGCAGGATTGTTTCCAAAATGAGCCCCGATTTTCTTCGCCCGCTTCGCCCTGTGATCGCGGGAATCACCGCCGCGCTTTCCGTGACGTCAGCGCTCGCAGATTCGGCCCATGGCATAGCTATGTATGGCGACCCTGCCCTACCACCGGATTTTGTGTCTCTGCCCTATGCCAACCCGGATGCGCCCAAGGGCGGCAAGGTCGTGTTCGGCAACACCGGCGGCTTTAACAGTTTGAACCCGTTCGTGCAAAAAGGCACCGCCCCCTGGCAGCTGAGATTTTGGACGCACGAGGGGTTGATGGGCCGGTCCTGGGACGAACCATTCACACTTTACGGGCTTCTGGCCGAATCAATCGACACCGCGCCCGACCGATCTTGGGTCGAATTCACCCTGCGCGAGAATGCCCGATTCTCGGACGGATCCCCGGTCACGGTCGAGGACGTGATCTGGTCCTACGAGACGCTCGGCACCCAGGGGCACCTGCGCTATCGCGGTCTTTGGTCCAAGATCGACAGCATCGACCAGACCGGGCCGCGCTCGGTGCGGATCACCTTCAACGAGCCCGACCGCGAGTTGGCCCTGATCGCGGGCCTGCGTCCGATCCTGAAAAAGGCCCAGTGGGAGGGCAAGGATTTCGCCGAGGCACCCCTGCAGGACATTCCCATCGGCACCGGCCCTTACGTGATCGACGACTACGAAGCCGGGCGTTTCGTGAATTTCAAGCGCAACCCCGACTATTGGGGCAAGGATGTCCCTTTCCGGCGCGGCACGATGAATTTCGACGAGATGCGGATCGAATTCTACGGCGATCAGACCGTTCTGTTCGAGGCTTTCAAGGCCGGCAAGTTGTCGGCCATCCGCGAATTCAACGCCGACAAATGGACCACGCAGTACGATTTCCCTGCCGTCCAGCGGGGCGACATCGTCACAACCGAGATCCCGCACAAGAAACCGTCGGGGATGACCGGGCTGGTCATGAATACCCGACGCGCGCCGTTCGACGACTGGCGCGTGCGCGAGGCGCTGATCCTCGCCTTCAACTTCGAATACATCAACGGCACCTTCACCGGCGGGGCACAGCCGCGGATCACCTCGTATTTCTCGGGGTCCGACCTGGCCATGCAGCCCGGGCCGGCCAAAGGGCGCGTGGCCGAGTTGTTGCAGCCCTATGCCGATGATCTGCCCCCCGGTGCGCTGGAAGGGTATGATCTGCCCAAGGGCGACGCCTCGGTCCGCAACCGAAGTGACATCCGCAAGGCGGCCGACCTGCTGGAACAGGCCGGCTGGACCATCCAGGACGGGGTGCTCCGCAACGCCGAAGGCCAGCCGTTCAAGGTGAACCTGATCATCAGCCAAGGCGGCCTGAACGTGGTGCAGAACGTCGACGCCATCGCCGAGATCTATGCCCGAGCGCTGGAACGGCTGGGGATCGAGCTGACCGTCGACAAGGTGGATGACGCCCAATACACCCAACGCATTTCCGAGTTGGATTTCGACATGACCCCGTTTCGCCGCGCGCTGTCGCTGTCGCCGGGCAATGAACAGCGCCTGTACTGGGGCAGCGAAGGCGCCGACACGCCGGGCACACGCAACCTGATGGGCGTAGCCTCGCCCGCCGTCGACGGGCTAATTGACGCGATGCTGGCCTCGGAGAGCCGCGAGGATTTCGTGGCCGCCACCCGCGCGCTGGACCGGGTTCTGACGGCGGGCCGCTACGTCATTCCGATCTGGAGCTTTGACGTGGGCCGTATCGCCCATGTCAGGCAGATGCGGCACCCTGAAATTCTGCCGATCTATGGCGACGGCCCGCAATTCATGCCCGACGTCTGGTGGTACGAGGACTGACTCACGGCCCGCAGGGGCGGTTGACCCTGCGGGCGGATTCAGACTTGAGTGCGCCAGCGGAAGATCGGCGAAAAACGGCACATCGCCCAACCACAAGATAATGACCCGGCCCGGGCACGTCCGACCGCATACCGGGTTGGACGGCAGATCAAGCGGCTGCGATCGAACGCACCCCCAAATATTGGAACAGCTTGCACGAAAGCCCGGTTAGTTATCGCAGCTTCTTTTAGGAAAATGCACGACATGAAAAGAGTTTGCAGGCGCGGGCCGACGATTGAGGCCGATCGTTTCAGACGGGGTCGATGCCGTGCCCAAGCTCCGTTGTCCTGCTCACGCCCGGCTGTACACAGCGCGAGACGAACTGCGACATTTTGTCATGTCTTACATAGCATCACCTCCTCCTTACGCTGATCTGGGGAAGAGCAGTCCTGAAACCCGAACCGCGGGAGGCTCACAGATGTTGAACTGGACTGATTTGACACAAGACTGGAGCGCGACCTATGCCCGCGCCAAGCGCCGTTTTCCGAACCTGCGCGACCAGGATATGGCGCGCGTCAGGGCCGACAGAAAACGGTTCGAGGCCTATCTGGCCGAACGTCATCACCTGACGATGACCGAGGCCCATGAAGAAGTCGAAGACTTCCTGTTCACCGAAGGACTGAACCGCGAGCTGGCCCGCAGCTAGGCCAGCGACGTGACCCACAGGATGGTCGCGTCTTCCTCGCTGACCGAGATCACGTTGTGACCCATGCTGCCGTCGTAATAGGCGCTGTCGCCCCGGCGCATTTCGACTGGCTCGTAGAACTCGGTATACAGGCGGATTACGCCGGTGAGCACATACAGGAACTCTTCGCCGTCGTGACGCACCCAGCCATCGAACTCGTCCATCGACCGCGCCCGCACGCGCGCACGATAGGGCAGCATCTGCTTTTTCGTCAGCGTCTCGGCCAGCAGCTCGTGTTCATAGGTCGTGGTGGCATGGGCGGTGCCCTGCCCGTTTCGCGTCACCGCCATGCGGCCGATGACCTGATCGCGCTCGGGCGGGGTGAACAGCTGCGGCACCGAAATCTCAAGTCCTGTCGCCAGCTTTTTCAGCGCATCATAGGTGGGCGACATCTGGCCGTTTTCGATCTTGGACAGGGTCGAGCGCGCCAGCCCGGCCTGATTGGCCGCCTGTTCCAGCGTCCAGTTGCGCGCCTTGCGCAGCTCGCGCACGCGTGCGCCCAGATCGACCGGCTCGGGCTCGGACTGGGTGCCGTTGTCGCGGGCGATGCGTACGATGGATTTGTGGTCTTTGCTCGTCATGCGTCATTCTATAGGGCCAGCGCCGCGCGCTTGCAACGCGTGACAAAGGGCAATAGCCAAGGCGCATGTTGTCAATCTTTGATCAAGGGCCACCGCCGCCCTGTCCTACGCCATTCAACCTGGCCGCCCACGTGTTGCGGCGCGCCGATGCCACGCCGGACAAGGTAGCTCTGTCCGTGCTGCGCGCCGACGGTTCGGACGATTGGTCCTATGCGCTGCTGAAATCCGCAGTTCTGGGCACCGGAACCGGGCTGCTGCGCGCGGGCCTTGTGCCCGGAGACATCGTGCTGATGCGCCTGGGCAATACGGTCGATTTTCCCATCGCCTATCTGGGGGCAATCGCAGTCGGTCTGATCCCGGTGCCGACATCCTCGCAACTGACCGAGCCAGAAACGGAACGGATGATCCGGGAACTGTCCCCAGCCGCCATTCTGCGCGATCCGTCCGTGGCCTGTGCCGCGCATCCCCAGCAGATCGGCCTGACCGACCTTGCCGCCATGCGCGACCTGCCGCCCGCGTCGTTCGACATGGGCGACCCGGAACGCATGGCCTATATCGTCTACACCTCAGGCACCTCGGGCAAGCCACGCGCCGTGGCCCATGCGCATCGCGCGATCTGGGCGCGGCAGATGATGGTCGATGGCTGGTACGGTCTGCGCGAGGCCGACCGCCTGTGCCACGCGGGCGCGTTCAACTGGACCTACACGCTGGGCACCGGTCTGATGGACCCGTGGACCATCGGCGCCACTGCGCTGATCCCCGAACCCGGAACCGACCCGGCAGCCCTGCCCGGGTTGCTGCGCCGCCACCGCGCCTCGATCTTTGCGGCCGCCCCCGGCGTGTACCGCAAGATGCTGAACGCGGCAGACACGCTGCCTCTGCCCGATCTGCGCCACGGCCTGAGCGCCGGCGAGAAACTGTCGCGCGCCCTCCACGAACGCTGGGTTCAGGCCACCGGGACAGAGCTGTACGAGGCTTACGGCATGTCGGAATGCTCGACCTTCATCTCATCGAGCCCATCCCACCCTGCGCGCGGAGACTCTCTGGGCCAGCCGCAACCGGGGCGCCGCGTGGCGATCCTGGGGCCTGACGGACCGGTTCCGCAGGGACAGGAAGGCACCATCGCCATTCACCGCTCGGACCCGGGGCTGATGCTGACATACCTCAACGCCCCGGACGAGGCCCGCGCGCGCATGCAGGGCGACTGGTTCCTGACCGGCGATCAAGGGGCGATGGCCGTGGATGGGCAGATCACCTATCTGGGGCGCGACGACGACATGATGAACGCCGGCGGCTACCGGGTATCTCCGGTCGAGGTCGAATCCGTCCTGTCACGCTTTCCCGGAATCTCGCAGGTCGGCGCGTCGGCGGTCGAGGTCAAACCGGACACCTTCGTGATCGCTGCCTTTTATTCCGGGCCGGAAAAACTGGACGAAACCGCCCTGCGCGCTTATGTCGAGGCCAACCTGGCGCGCTACAAGCAACCCCGCGCCTTCATCCATCTTCCCGAACTGCCCACCGGGGGCAACGGAAAACTCCTGCGCCGCGCACTGCCGGCCTATTTCAAGGCACCCTCCGAATGACCCAGACCGTCAAGCTTGATATCCTGTCCGACCCGATCTGCCCGTGGTGCTATATCGGCAAGACCAACCTGGACAAGGCACTGGCCTCGGTCCCGGACCATCCGTTCGTGATTGAATGGCATCCGTTCCAGCTGAACCCCGACATGCCCGAAGGCGGCATGGACCGGCGCGAATACCTGGAACGCAAGTTCGGTGGCAAGGAAGGTGCGGTCAAAGCTTATGCGCCGGTGGTGGAGCATGCCGAAAAGGCCGGCCTGAACATCAATTTCGAGGCCATGAAGCGCACCCCGAACACGCTGGACGCCCATCGCCTGATCCACTGGGCCGGGATCGAAGGCAAGCAGAACGAGGTGGTGGATGCGCTGTTCGACGCCTATTTCGTGCAGGGCCGCGACATCGGCGACCACGAGGTGATGGCCGACATCGCCGACAGCGTGGGCATGGACGCCGCTGTGGTTCTGAAACTGTTGAAATCCGACGCCGACCGGGACGACATCCGCAAACGCGACGCCCATTCACGCGAGATGGGGGTGAACTCGGTGCCGACCTTTATCGTCGCCAACCAGCACGCAGTACCTGGCGCCCAGCCGCCCGAGCTTTGGGCGCAGGTCATCGATGAAATCATGTCTCAGTTTGAGCCCTCCTCTGCAGAATAGCACAGAGTTCTGTGCGCGGTTGCACCTAGCCCACCTTGCCCTGTCGTGTTAGCGCGTTGGGGCAAGGAGTCCCCGCATGGCTGACCGTATTTCCAGGGCCGAATTCATCGCGCTGATCGCGATGATGTTTGCCACCATCGCATTTTCGATTGATTCAATGCTGCCTGCCCTGCCCGAGATCGGCGCGCAGCTCAGCCCTGATGACGTGAACCGGGCGCAGCTGATCCTGACCAGCTTTGTTCTGGGCATGGGGATCGGCACGTTCTTCACCGGTCCGATCTCGGATGCGGTCGGACGCCGGCCGGTGATCTTTGCCGGAGCGGCACTCTATATTCTGGCATCGGCCGTGGCCTGGGCCAGTTCATCGCTGGAGCTGGTTTTGGCCGCCCGGGTGGCTCAGGGGCTGGGGGCCGCCGGTCCGCGTGTCGTGGCCATGGCCATCATCCGTGATCTGTTCTCGGGCCGGGAAATGGCGCGGATCGTGTCGATCGCGATGATGATCTTTACACTGGTACCCGCCATTGCACCCATGGCCGGTGCCGCCGTGATCGCCTTCGCCGGTTGGCGCGGTGTGTTCATGTCGTTCATCCTGTTCGCGCTGGTGATCATTGTCTGGATGGGGTTCCGACTGCCGGAGTCCCTCGCCCCGGAAAACCGCCGCCCGTTCCGCCTGCCGCTGATGGTCGGTGCGGTGAAAGAGATGTTCGCCCACCCCACCGTGCGCTTGTCGATCTTTGTTCAGACCCTTTGCATGGGCATGTTGTTCACGATGCTGACCATGGTGCAGCCGGTCTATGACGTGATCCACCACCGCGCCGACAGCTTCCCCTTCTGGTTCGGGTTCGTGGCGCTGATGTCCGGCTCGGCCAGCCTGCTGAACGCGGCCGTCGTGGTGCGCGTGGGGATGCGCCGCATGGTGACCTGGGCACTGGCTGGACAGATCCTGATCACCTCGCTGGTGATTGCCCTCAATATGTCGAACCTGTCGCCGCAGGCCTCGTTTGCGCTGTTCGTGTTCTGGCAGACCACGGTCTTTTTCATGGCCGGCGTCACGATGGGCAACCTAAATGCCATCGCGATGGAGCCGATGGGCCATATCGCCGGCATGGCGGCCTCGGTCATCGGGTCGATCTCGACCGTGCTGGCCGCCGCGATCGCCGCACCGGTTGGGCTGCTGTTCGACGGCACGCTGGGGCCGTTGACCATCGGCATCCTGACCATGTGCGTGCTGGCCTTCGGGCTGATGGTCCACATGGGCCGGATTGAAGACCGCGTTCCCGCCTGACCTGTGCAGCGCACCTGAACTGCGCTAGGCTCGCCCCATTCAGGGGGGAATCCGGAATGAGCGACTATTACGATCTGGGCACGCATAGCTGCCCCGTCACCACGTCCTCGGATCAGGCGCAGCTGTGGTTCGACCGGGGCCTTGTCTGGACCTACGGCTACAATCACGAAGAGGCGGTCGTGTGTTTCCAACGCGCGCTGGAGCATGACCCGGACTGCGCCATGGCCCATTGGGGCGTGGCCTATGCCGCCGGGCCGAACTACAACCTGCCCTGGGAGCTGCTGGACGATGCGGGCAAAGCCAAGGCGCTGGCCTGCGCCTATGACGCGACCCAGTGCGCACTGGCCCTGCTGGACCGCTGCACGCCTGTCGAACGCGAACTGATCCGCGCCCTGCCCGCCCGCTATCCCCAGCGTGACCCGGCGCCCGACATGCACCGCTGGGACCACGACTTCGCCGACGCCATGCGCGCCGCCTTCGCGGCCCGACCCGATCATCTGGACTTGCGCACCATCTATGTGGAGTCATTGCTGAACCTGACCCCCTGGCAGATGTGGGACCTGAGGACAGGCCAGCCCGCCGAGGGCGCCGCCACGGTTGAAGCGCAGGAGGCGTTGGAATGGGCCATGGCCCATGATCCGGCGGCGATGTCGCATCCGGGCCTGCTGCACCTCTACGTACACCTGATGGAGATGTCGCCCACGCCGGAAAAGGCACTGAAGGCCGGTGACGTGCTGCGCACGCTGGTGCCGGATGCCGGGCATCTGGTGCACATGCCAAGCCATATCGACGTGCTGTGCGGCCACTACCAGAACGTCGTCCACTGGAACGAACAGGCCGTCATCGCCGATCTGAAATATTACCAGCGCGAAGGCGCTTTCAACATCTATACCGGCTATCGCCAGCACAATTACCACTTCGTCATCTATGGCGCGTTGTTCCTGGGTCAGATGGAGCCCGCCCTACGCGCCAACAAGGGCCTGTGGGACACCACGCCCGAGGAAATGCTGCGCATCGAAAGCCCGCCCATGGCGGATTACTTCGAAAGCTACATGGCCATGGGACCGCATATCCTGATCCGTTTCGGCCGGTGGGAGGAAGCCAAGGCTCTGCCCCTGCCCCCCGATCCCGACCTGTACCTGACGGTGACGGCCACCACGCATTATGCCCGCGCAGTCGCCCATGCCGCCACGGGCGACGTGGCCGAGGCCGAAGCCGAAGAACGGCTGTTCCTGGTCGCCAAGGACCGGGTGCCCGAAACCCGCCTGTTGCACAACAACCGCGTGATCGACCTGCTGGAGATCGCGCGCGAGATGCTGCGGGGCGAGATCGAGTACCGCAAAGGCAACTTCGACACGGCCTTCGCCCATCTGCGCCGCTCGGTCGAGTTGGACGACAACCTGCCCTATGACGAGCCTTGGGGCTGGATGCAGCCCACCCGCCACGCGCTGGGGGCGCTGCTGTTCGAACAGGGCCATGTGGCTGAGGCCGAAGCCGTCTATCGCGAGGATCTAGGGCTGGGCGGCACCCTCGGCCGGGCCTCGATCCATCCCGACAATGTCTGGAGCCTCAAGGGCTTGCACGATTGCCTCAAGGCGCGCGGCGCGCGAGAGGAATTGCAGCTCATCCGACAACGACTTGACCTGGCCCTGGCGCGGGCCGACCACAGCGTCGGCGCCTCATGCTTCTGCGCCCAGGCCGCGATGAGAGCCGCTGAATGAAACTGTTGAACGCTGCGCTGGTCGCACTGTTCTGCGGGCCCGCCTGGGCCGACCGTCAGACCTTTCCGCCTGTGGACGAGGCCAGCAACGACCCGGCGCTTGAAGCCTTCCGTGCGGAGCTGCGCGCCAAGGTCGCCGACCGCGACCTGGAGGGCGTTATGGCCGCCACCTGCCCCGAGATCTATACCAGCCACGGCGACCCGGACGGCCCCGAGACGTTCCGCGCCAACCTGACGGTCGATCCCGAGACCCTGCCCGAATCCGACCGCCGCCACGCCGCCACGATCCGCGAGGACTACTGGCGCGACCTCGAGACCACGCTGGCCCAGCCCGGCTATTTCGACGAGGATGGCGAGTTCTGGATGCCGCACCAGTGGCGCATCACCCTGCCGGCGGCGCTGGACCCGTTCACCGCCTATTTCGTGACCGGCCAGGATGTCACCCTGCGCCAGGCTCCCAACCGTGGCGCGCCCATTCTTGACCTGATCAGCCACGAGGTGGTGATCGTGCCGGAATATCTGGAAGAGGCCGAATATCAGGGCGTCATCCTGACCGACGGAACCCGCGGCTATATCTATTCCGATTTCCTGTGGTCGATGGTCGGCTATCGCGCTGCCTTCGTGAAATCGGACAGCGGTGCCTGGCAGCTGTGCACATTCGTGGCCGGGGACTAGGCCGCGCCCTCAGGCGTTGGCCTTCTTCTTTTTCTCAGCCGCCACCTTCTCGGCCAGATCGCGGGCAATGGCAAAGGCGCCCTTGATCTTGTCGCTGTCCTTCTTCCAGTCGCGCCGCACCACGATCTTGTTGTCCTTGACCTTGGCCAGCCCGCGCTGGTTCTGGATGAACTCGACCAAACCTTGCGGTGAGGCGAACTTGTCGTTGTGGAACTGGATCGTGGCCCCTTTGGGTCCGCCGTCCAGCTTGGCAATGCCCGCGCGTTTGCACATCGCCT
The DNA here is from genome assembly GCF_059613165.1 of Ruegeria sp. BHSB172. Classification (NCBI taxonomy): domain Bacteria; kingdom Pseudomonadati; phylum Pseudomonadota; class Alphaproteobacteria; order Rhodobacterales; family Roseobacteraceae; genus Ruegeria; species Ruegeria sp. BHSB172. The sequence goes on along the minus strand of NZ_JBXWRZ010000001.1, from coordinate 62,575 downwards.
TGATCCGCACCACCAACAGCAGCGTGTTCACCTCTTTCGGCAGCGGGCCAAACCGGTCGATCAACTCGGCGGCAAAGCCCTCCAGCTCGACCTTGGTCGACAGCGACGACAGACGGCGATAGAGGCCCAGCCGCACGTCCAGATCGGGCACATAGTCTTCGGGGATCAGCACCGGAACGCCCAGGTTGATCTGCGGCGCCCACTGGTCGTCGGCTTCGCTCAGCCCCTCCATCTCGCCGGCCTTGATCTTGGCAATCGCCTCTTCCAGCATCGATTGGTAGAGTTCATACCCCACGTCGCGCATCTGGCCCGACTGTTCCTCGCCCAGCAGGTTGCCCGCGCCGCGAATGTCCAGGTCCTGGCTGGCCAGCGTGAACCCGGCCCCCAGCGTATCGAGCGAGCCCAGAACCCGCAGGCGCTTTTCGGCGGCCGGGGTCAGACGTGCGCGCGGCTTGGTGGTCAGATAGGCGTAGGCGCGGGTCTTGGACCGCCCCACCCGGCCCCGGATCTGATAGAGCTGCGCCAGCCCGAACATGTCGGCCCGGTGCACCACCATCGTGTTTGCGGTGGGAATGTCCAGCCCGCTTTCCACGATCGTGGTGGCCAGCAGAATGTCATACTTGCCGTCGTAAAAGGCATTCATCCTGTCGTCCAGCTCACCCGCCGCCATCTGGCCATGGGCCACCACATAGGTCAGCTCCGGCAGCTGTTCTTTCAGAAACTCCTCGATCTCGGGCAGGTCCGAGATGCGCGGCACCACATAGAAACTCTGCCCGCCGCGATAGTGCTCGCGCAGCAGCGCCTCGCGGATGGTGACGGCATCGAACTCGCTGACATAGGTGCGGATCGCCAGGCGATCGACGGGCGGTGTGCCGATGATCGACAGGTCGCGCACCCCGGTCAGGCTCAGTTGCAGGGTGCGCGGGATCGGCGTCGCGGTCAGCGTCAGCACATGCACGTCCGAGCGCAGTTGCTTGAGCCTTTCCTTGTGGGCCACGCCGAAATGCTGCTCTTCGTCGATGATCAACAGCCCGAGGTTCTGGAACCGGATGCCCTTGGCCAGCAGCGCATGGGTGCCGATCACGATATCGACCGTCCCCTTGGCCAACCCTTCGCGGGTCTGTTGCGCCTCTTTGGCCGAGACGAAACGTGACAATTGCCGGACTTCCAGCGGGAAGCCCCGGAACCGTTCCTTGAAGCTGGCGGCGTGCTGACGCGCCAGCAATGTTGTGGGCGCGATCACCGCCACCTGCAGCCCGGACATAGCCGCAACAAAGGCCGCGCGCATGGCGACCTCGGTCTTGCCAAAGCCCACGTCGCCGCAGATCAGGCGATCCATCGGCGTGCCCGAGTGCAGGTCCTCCATCACGTCGGCGATGGCGCGCAGTTGATCCTCGGTCTCTTGATAAGGGAAGCGGGCACTGAACTCCTCCCAGGCGTGGGGAGGCGGGTCCATGATCGGGGCCTTGCGCAGGGCGCGTTCGGCCGCGATGCGGATCAGCCGGTCGGCCATCTCGCGGATGCGTTCCTTGAGCTTGGCCTTCTTGGCCTGCCACGCACCACCGCCCAGCTTGTCGAGCAAGCCTTCCTCGTGCCCGTATTTCGACAGCAGCTCGATGTTTTCGACCGGAAGGTACAGCTTGGCGCCTTCAGCATATTCCAGCAGCAGGCATTCATGCGCGGCGCCCAGGGCGGTCACGACCTCCATGCCCATGTACCGGCCGATGCCGTGATCGACATGCACGACCAGATCGCCGGGGCTGAGTGACTGGGTCTCGGTCAGGAAATTCTCGGCCTTGCGGCGTTTCTTGGGTTGGCGGATCAGCCGGTCGCCCAGCACGTCCTGTTCCGAAATCACCGTCATGTCGGGCGTCTCGAAGCCATGCTCCAGCGCCCAGACTGCCAGGTGCAGGCCGCGTTTGCCGATGCGCGAGCCGTCGGTCACAGGAATTGCCTCGGCCAAGCCCTCATCCTCGATCAACCCGGTTAGGCGTTCGCGCGCGCCCTCGGAATACGAGGCGACCAGCACCGGCCCCTTCTCCAGCTTGTTCTTGATGTGGCTGGCCAGCGCGCCGAACAGGCTGATGCTTTCCTGCTGCCGCTCGGGGGCAAAGTTGCGCCCGATCCGACCGCCCGCGTCGATCACCCCGGGGCCGCTGGCCTGCGGCAGGGGGCTGAACTGCAGCACCCGCCGCTGCGCCACCGCCTGGGTCCAGGCGGCGTCGTCCAGATACAGACGACCCGGCGGCGTGGGTTTATAGACCGAATCCATGCGCGAGCGGTTCTCGAGCGCCAGGCGCCGGGTTTCGTATTGATCGGCGATGCTGTCCCACCGGGCCAGACGCGCGGGCGTGACCTGATCGTCCAGCGTGATCGTCGCGCCCGGAAGGTAGTCGAACAACGTTTCCAGCTTTTCGTGGAACAGGGGCAGCCAGTGCTCCATGCCCTGATGCTTGCGTCCGGCGCTGACCGCTTCGTACAGCGGATCATCCGTACCGGCCGCACCGAATTCGATGCGATAGTTCTGACGGAACCGGGTGATGGCGGCTTCGTCCAGTATCACCTCGGAGACCGGGGCCAATTCGACCAGATCGAGCTTTTCTGTGGTGCGCTGGGTGGCCGGATCGAACCGGCGCGCGCCGTCCAGCACGTCACCGAACAGGTCCAGCCGCACTGGCCCTGCCTCGCCCGGCGGGAAGATGTCGATGATCCCGCCGCGCACGGCATAGTCGCCGGGTTCCATCACCGTGGGGCTTTGGCTGAACCCCATCCGCACCAGAAAGTCACGCAACGCGGCCTCGTCGATGCGTTGTCCGACCCGTGCGGTAAACGCCGCCTGCCGCAGCACGTCGCGCGCTGGCACGCGCTGGGTGGCAGCGTTCAGCGTGGTCAGCAGAACAAAGCGTTCGGGCATCTGATGCACCAGCGCCGCCAGGGTCGCCACCCGCGCTGCCGCAATGTCGGGGTTGGGCGATACCCGGTCATAGGGCAGGCAATCCCAGCCGGGAAACAGGATCACGGGCATGTCGGGCGCAAAGAATCGCAGCGCCGCGCGCATCGCCTCGGCACGTTTGTCGTCGCGCGCCACATGCAGAACCGGCCCGCCCGAGCGGGCGACCTCGTTCAGCACCAACTGCGCGTCGAACCCCTCGGGGGCGCCGCCGACTGTCACGTGGTTCGGAGCCTTCATCGCCTCGCCTTTCCGAATTTTCTATCCCAGAACGCCGATCGAAAAGTTCTGATACATGCCCCACATCGAAGTGACCAGTATCGCCAGCATACCGATGATCTGGGTTGCCAGCCGGCACCGGTGCAATGCCTTGGATACACCTTCAACCGTTAAGTCCTGCCGCCGCAGGTTCCGGGCCACCCGCAGGCTGTTTGCGCCGACAAGAACCATCGGGAACAACAGCAGAAACACGGCCTGTGCGAACTCGACCTGATAGTAGAACCCTAGCGTGGCCAGCCCGGCGAACAGGAAGCAGCACAATGTCAGAAGAATGACGCCCGAAACTTCGGCCACATAGAGAATTCGATTGGTGTTGATCCGCACGATGTCCAGCAGGTCAACCTCGGCTTGGCCTCCGACGCGGCGGGCACGCACGACCAGATCATAGGGAACCCCCAGCACCCAATGGCTGGCCGTCGACCACAGGACCGCAAGCGCAATCCAGTACCACAGATTCGAAAAGCTGCGCATGTCGATGAGCTCGAAGATCGTGGAGTACCAGTCCAAACTCGGTCCTTTTTTCAAAATTCTCAGGCGGTTCTATCGCAACGGCGCGGCCATTGGTACCCTTGAGACCTGCGCGAATTCATGCCACCCAATGCGCGACTGTTCAAGGAGAACGCGCCATGAAACCGACAATCGCTCCCTACCCCCACGGCCGCTTTCGCCGCGCCCGCCAGTCCGAGGCGATCAGGGGCCTGGTGCGCGAAAACACCCTGTTCGTTGATGACCTGATCTGGCCGGTCTTCGTGCGCGACGGCGAGGGCATTGAAGAACCCGTGCCCTCGATGCCCGGCGTGGTACGCCGTTCGGTCGACTTGATCGCCGGGGCCGCTGCCGAGGCACAAGCGATGGGCATCCCGGCGATCTGCCTGTTTCCCTACACCGATCCCAGCCTCAAGACGCAGGATTGCGCCGAGGCGTGGAACCCCGACAACCTGTCGAACCGCGCCATCCGCGCGATCAAGCAGGCCGCGCCCGAAATCGCCGTGATGACCGACGTGGCGCTGGACCCTTACAACATCAACGGCCACGACGGATACGTAGTGGACGACAAGATCGTGAATGACGAAACCGTCGAGGCGCTGGTCAAGATGACGCTGGCCCAGGCCGAGGCCGGAGCCGACATCATCGGCCCGTCTGACATGATGGACGGCCGGGTTGGCGCGATGCGTCAGGCGCTCGAGGCCGCCGGCCATCACGACGTCATGATCCTCAGCTATGCCGCGAAATATGCCAGCGCCTTCTACGGACCTTTCCGTGATGCGGTGGGGGCTTCGGGCGCGCTCACCGGCGACAAGAAGACGTATCAGATGGACCCGGCCAACTCGAACGAGGCGCTGCGCCTGATCCAGCGCGACCTGACTGAGGGCGCCGACATGGTGATGATCAAGCCAGGGATGCCCTATCTGGACATCTGCCGGAGGGTCAAGGACACGTTCGGCGCACCCACCTATGCCTATCAGGTGTCGGGTGAATACGCGATGATCCAGGCCGCAGCGCAGAACGGTTGGATCGACGGCGACAAGGTGATGCTGGAAAGCCTGCTGGCCTTCAAACGCGCGGGTTGCGACGGCATCCTGACCTATTTCGCGCCGCAGGTCGCCAAGCTGCTGCAAGGCTAATCCCACGGGACTCCGCGATTTTTCGCCGATCAGCCGGCCTTGGTCTGCCGGTTTTCCCGTGACACCCCACGCCGTTCGGCGTATTCTTGCACACAAGACCGGGACCACCCGGCTTTTCAGGCACATCGACAGAGAAAAAGAAACATGAGCAGTTCCAACACACCACGACTGAGCCGTCGCGGCTTTGCCTTCGGCATGGCCGGACTGACCCTGACCGCCGCTTGCGGCAACGGCGTCGGCAATTCGAACGCGGCCACGATCGACGCCCGCGTCGATGCCACGCTGAACGAGATGTTCGCCCGGTATCCCAACACGGTCGAAATCGCCAACAAAGCCAACGGTATGCTGGTCATGCCGCTGATCACCGAGGCCGGATTCGTCTTTGGCGGCGGCTATGGTCGCGGCGCGCTGCGCATCAACGGTGCCACGGTCGATTACTACTCGTCCGTCAAGGGAACGGCGGGGCTGCAGATCGGCGCCCAGCAATATGCGCATGTTCTGTTCTTCATGACCCAGGACGCACTGAACGAGTTCCGCCGCTCGAGCGGTTGGACCGCGGGCGCCGATATCGGCTATGTGATCAGCGACGAGGGCGACCAGCTGTCGGCCGATCTGACCACCCTGCGCAAACCGGTTCTCGCTGCCGTCTTCGGTCAGGCCGGGCTGCAGATCGGCGCCACCGTAGAAGGCGTCAAATACACGCGCATCATCCCGTGATCATCCGAACAGGACCGGGCCCCAACCCTGCCCTCCGCGCGGCGTGACGGCAGGGTTTTTCATTTCCAGCCGGTATTTTCCGGGGGCGGGCTCTTTTGGTCGGCGGCGGCATGATTTAACCTCCGCCGCGATTGGATGGGTTGATTTGGGGCGCTGCTGATGGGTCTAGTCTTTCGCTGGTTGTTGCGGATCGCCTCGGGGCTGGTTGTTCTGGCGGTGGCCGCGATCGGGCTTGTCTATTACCTAGCCAGCCAATCCCTTCCCGACTATGACCAGACGCTGGAGGTCAAGGGCCTGTCGGCACCGGTCGAGATCGTGCGCGACAACGCCAACGTGCCGCACATCCTGGGCCAGTCCGACCCCGACGTCTTTTTCGGTCTTGGCTACGCCCACGCGCAGGACCGGCTGTGGCAGATGACCGTCATGCGCCGCACCGTCCAGGGACGCCTGTCCGAACTGTTCGGCCCGCGCACCGTCCAGATCGACAAGCTGATGCGGCGGCTGGACCTGTACACGCTGGCGCATCGGTCCTTGGAGGTTCAGGACGACTATACCAAGGCTGCCCTGCGCGCCTATGCGGCCGGGGTGAACGCGCGCCTCAACGAGATCAACGACCGCGCCTTGGGTCGTGGCGCGCCCGAAATGTTCCTGTTCGACGCTCCCGTGGCCCCCTGGCAACCCGGCGACAGCATTGCCCTGATCAAGCTCATGGCGGTGCAATTGTCCGGCCACCTAGCCGACGAGGTGCTTCGCGCGCGCGTATCGCTGATGTTGAACGATCCCGCGCGTCTGGCCGATATCCTGCCCGACGTGCCCGGTGACGGTATCGCCGCGCTGCCGGAATATTCCGCGCTTTTTCCCGGCATGCCACGCTATGCCCAAGGGACAGACATGCCGGATTCACCACTGTCACCCTTTCCCGAACGCGGTTTGGCGGGGGCGTCGAATGCCTGGTCTGCTGCGCCGTCTCGCTCGGCCAGCGGCGGCACCCTGTTGGCCAACGATCCGCATCTGGGCCTGACCGCGCCGGGGATCTGGTATCTGGCGCGGCTGGAACTGGCCAAAGGCGGCGTCATCGGCGCAACCATCCCCGGCATTCCGGCGGTTATGTCCGGACGCAGCGACCGGTTGGGATGGGGGCTGACCTCGTCCTACCTCGACGATCAGGACGTGCATATCGAAAAGATCAACCCCGACAACCCCGAGGAATACCTGACGCCCGACGGCTACAAACGCTTCAAGACGCGCCCCTCGATCATCGAAATCAAGGGCGCGCCGCCGATCACCCTGACTCTGCGCTGGACCGAGAACGGCCCCGTCTTGCCCGGCACGCATTACAACCTGGAAACCATCACGCCGCCGGGCCATGTGGCTTCGCTGTCCTGGACGGCGCTCAGCCCGCGCGACACCTCGATTAGCGCCTCGATGGCCCTAATGAACGCGGACAACGTTGGCGAAGCCATCGATGCGGCCGAGAAGTACATCGCGCCGTCCCAGAACCTGTCGGTGGTCGACAAGATGACCGTCGGCATGAAACTCATCGGCGCAATGCCAAGCCGCGACCTTAACAACCAGAGCCTCGGGCGCATCCCGACCCCGGGCTGGATCGCGGCAAACCGCTGGCAGGGCCGTCTGCCCTATTCCGACAACCCCGAATTTGTGGCTCCGGCCGGCGGCGTTCTGGGCAACACCAACAACAAGATCATCGACCGGCCCTTCCCCCTGCATGTGTCCTATGAATGGGGCGATACGCAGCGAGTCCACCGCTGGGAATACCTGATGCAATCGCGCGAGGTGCACACCCGCGACAGCTTCATCGAGGCGCAACTGGACACGGTCAGCTTTACCGCGCGGTCACTGCTGCCGTTGATCGGTGCCGACCTGTGGTTTACCGGCAAGGCCGCGCCTGAAGGCACCCCCGAACGCCAGCGCCAGATTGCCTTGACCCTGCTAGCCGAATGGAACGGTGAAATGAACGAGCACCTGCCCGAGCCGCTGATCTATGCGGCCTGGGTCCGCGCGCTGCAAAACCGCCTAATCGCCGATGACCTCGGGCCACTGGCCAAGGAATTCAAGCATGTCGAGCCCTTGTTCATCGAACGCGTCTTCCGCGACATCGACGGGGCCTCGGCCTGGTGCGACGTCCGGCAGAGCGCACCGGTGGAAACCTGCACCGACATGGCCCGGCTGGCTTTGGACGACGCGCTGGTCTGGATTTCAGAGCGCTATGGCAGCCAACTGGAATCCCTGCGCTGGGGCGATGCCCACCAAGCCACCCATGACCACCCGGTGCTGGGCGAGGTTCCAGTGCTGCGCTATTTCGTTAACATCCGCCAATCGACCAGCGGCGGCGACAACACCTTGCTGCGCGGGCGCACCTCGGGCGAAGGGCCGGATCCGTTTCAGAACGTGCACGGTGCGGGCTATCGCGGAGTCTATGACTTTGCCGACCCCGACAACTCGGTCTTCATCACGGCCACAGGGCAATCGGGCCACTTCCTGTCGCGCTACTATGACGATCAAGCGCAACTGTGGCGCCGGGGTGAGTACATTCCGATGTCGCTGGACCTGGATCTCGCCCGCGCCGCCGCCGTCGGGACCACCCACCTGATGCCGCAATAGGCGAGGTTTCGGCGGACCCCCGCCCCTTTTTTGCCGCCCCGTGGACGTGGCCCCGTGGCTTGGCCTACCATTCCGGAGCGCCCAGACCGTAGCGCGAGGGGGAAAATAATGGCCAGTTTGCGCGATACCCTGAACAATCTTGCCCGCGACTATGCCATCGCCTGGAGCTCGGGTGACGCCGATGCCGTAGCCGAATTCTTTACGTCGGATGGGCAGATCACGATCAATCGCGGCGACCCCATCGTCGGGCGCGCGGCCATAGCGGACATGGCGCGCGGTTTTCATACCGACTTTCCCGATCTTGAGGTGCGCTGCGATATGCTGCGATGGGCCGGTCCCCACGCCATTTTCGTCTGGACCCTTGAAGGGCATCATGCCCGGACCGGCAATGCAGTCATCACACGCGGCTGGGAAGAATGGGAGCTGGATGCAGATTACAAAATCCAGTCGTCGTCGGGCTGGTTCGATGCCGACGACCATCAGCGCCAGATCAACGGGGCCTGAGCGTCAGAGGCCCGCGAACTGATTGGCCTGCTTGTCGGTCCACAGAACGGTGATCTCGAACCCGTTCTCAGTCTGTTTTTCCCCGCGCACCACGTCCTGCCGGAACAGCCAGGCGCGTTTGTTGCCGTCGGCAAACCCCAGTTTCAGAACCTCTTCCCGGCGCACGCCCTGCAGGATCGTGGCAATCTCGGTCAGCAGCGGATCGATCCCCTCGCCGGTCACGGCCGAGATCGGGAACACCGCCGGATCGCGCCCGGCCCGCGCCTGCACGGCTTGCCGGTCTTCATCGGACAGCAGGTCGATCTTATTCCAGACTTCAAGCTGAGGGCGGGTATCGTCCACACCCAGCGAGGCCATGATCGTGCGCACATCCTCGGCCTGCTCCTCGGTCTCGGCATGACTGATGTCGCGCACATGCACGATCAGGTCGGCGGCCAGAACCTCCTCGAGCGTGGCGCGGAAGGCCGCGACCAGTTCGGTCGGCAGGTTCGAGATGAATCCCACCGTGTCCGACAAGATCACCTCGGGCCCGTCGGGCAGTTCGATCCGGCGCATGGTCGGGTCCAGCGTGGCAAACAGCATGTCCTTGGCCATGACTTCGGCCCCGGTCAGGCGGTTGAACAGCGTGGATTTGCCCGCGTTGGTGTAGCCGACCAGCGCCACGATCGGATAGGGAACCTTGGCCCGCGCGGCCCGGTGGAGCGTCCGTGTCTTCACGACCTTCTGCAACTGACGGCGCAAGCGCACCAATTGATCGTCGATCGCACGACGGTCGGCCTCGATCTGGGTTTCCCCCGGTCCACCGACAAAGCCCAGCCCACCGCGCTGACGTTCCAGGTGGGTCCAAGCCCGCACCAGTCGCGTGCGCTGATAGCTGAGCGCGGCCATCTCGACCTGCAACACGCCCTCACGCGTGCGGGCGCGGTCCGAGAAGATCTCAAGGATCAACCCCGTTCGGTCGAGAATCTTGACCTTCCAAGCCTTCTCCAGATTGCGCTGCTGAACCGGCGTGACCGGCCCGTCGATCAGGACCAGCTCGATTTCGTTTTCAGCAAAACGCGCGCCCAGTTCCTCGATCTTGCCGCTGCCGAACAGCAGGCCGGGCTGCGCCCGCGGCAGGCGCACGATCTCGGACCCGATCACATCCAGATTGGGCAAAGCGGCAGCCAGTGCCACCGCCTCTTCCAGCGCCGGACCGGGATCACGGCGCTGGTCATCTGACTTGATATCGGGATGCAGCACCCAAGCCCGGGTGCGCCTCCGGTCATGTTCCATCAAGAGGCGTCTTCGCCCTCATACAGGTTGATCGGCTGTGAGGGCATGATGGTCGAGATCGCGTGCTTGTAGACAAGCTGCGACTGTCCGTCGCGGCGCAGCAGCACGCAGAAATTGTCGAACCAGGTGATGACACCCTGCAATTTCACGCCGTTGATCAGGAAAATCGTAACGGGAACCTTTGCTTTCCGTACATTGTTCAGGAAGGCATCCTGAAGATTCTGTCTGTCCGAAGCCATATTTTGTTATCTCGCCGTTGTTCTTGCTTACGCGCTGCGGACCAACGCGCTCCCTCCGCGCGAGTATGGAGTGACACGAACAGATATTCCAGATGAAAAATCAGGCAGTAACCCGAAGCGCTTCAATCGCGCCACAGGCTGGGCGTGATCAGCGCGATGATCGCCAGCGTTTCCAGCCGCCCGATCACCATCGCGGCACACAGTGACAGTTTGGCCCCCGCCGACAGATCGATCAGCCGCAACGGCACGTCCGTTGCCAGTTCGATCAGCGGGCCCGTCGTGCTCAGCGCGGCGACACTCAGAACCATGGCCTGCTCGAAGCCCACCCCTTCGGCGGCCAGCAGAACGTCGAAGACCGCCAGCGCCAAGGCAAAGATCATCAGGAAGATCCACGCGATGTAAGCGCCCTGGCTTTGGATGCGGCGATTGCCCGCCCCCGCGCCGCTGACCGAAGACGGATGGATCAGGCGGTCCAACTCGCGCGCGCCGTTCAGATACAGCGCATAGACCCGCAACAGCTTGACCCCGCCCGCAGTCGTGGCCACGCCGCCACCGATCAGCGCCAGCCCCATAAGAACCAGCCCCGGCGTCCCCAGGCCCGACAACTGCTGTGCATCGTTCCAATAGGAACTTTCGAACCCGGCGGTCGTCAGGAAGGACAGCACCGTGAACAGCATGCCCCAGATCACGTTCAAAACCTGCAACCCGGTGGCCTGGCCTCCTATCTCGGCCATGCCGGCCAAGGCCCGGAACACCAGCAAGGCCGCGACCGCAACCACGATCAGCAGGCCAATGCGGAACTCGGGGTCCTTGTCGAGACGGCTATGACCGGAAACCGCCGTATCGGTCGAAAAGGTCAACCGCGACAGAGCGAACAACAGAAACAGGAACAGGATGGCCTCGCCCGTGATCCCCGCGGTTGATCCTTCCAGGCCACCAACGGGTGAAATCCCCGACGTCGCCATGATTGACATCGCATGGCAAATCGCCGTCAGACCCTGTTCGTCCGCGATCAGCAGCAGGATCCAAATCACGGCCGTCAGCCCCGCATAAACGGGTGTCAGGGTCCGAGCCACGCGAAACAGCCGGCCGCGGGGATCGGTCAGTTCGCTCTGCGCCACGCCCGAGACCGGCCGCCCCGGTTCACCGCGTGCGGTGATCTCGAACCCGCCCAGAGACAGAGGTGCAAGGATGGCCGCCGCAGAGACCCACATCAGCAGCCCGCCCATCCAGCCGACCAGCGCACGCCACAGATGCACCGGGGCCGACAGGCGGCCGGGATCACTGAAAAGATCGGCTCCGGTGGTCGTCACGGCACTGACCATGTCGAAATAGGCATTCAGAAAGCGCGTGTTCCCCAGCGCGTCATGCATCGGCACCGCCAGAAAGACCGGCAGCACGGTCAGCGTGGCCAACAGCACCGCCAGTTGGCCCAACGTGCCCCTGCGCGGCCGCCGATTGGACAGGGCCAATCCGATGATCGACACCAGAAACACCCCGATCAGGCCGGAATAGAAAAAGGACTGCGACGTATGATGGTCGTTCAGTGCCAACGCATAGATCGCCGGAATCCACATCGCCAGCGACGCGACCCCCCAGATCAGCAGGAACAGGGGCAAGCGTTGAAAAACGCCGATCCGTCCGGTGCGCGCGACGGCCATCAGAAGAAATCGATCGACACCTGCAACAGGCGTTCGACCTCGGGTACGTCACTGGCCATGGCAAAAATCGCAAGCACATCCTTTTCCTCGATCCGCAGAGCGCCGGACGGCCGCAGCACCTCGTCGCCGCGGCGCAATGCGCCGACCAGCACACCTTCGGGGAAAGCGATGTCGCGCAGTTTCTGCCCGGCAAGCGGCGAGGTCGACAGGACCTCGGCCTCAATCACCTCGGCCTCGGCGTCGCCGATCGAATAGACCTGCCGCACGCGGCCATGCCGGATGTGGCGCAGGATCGAACTGACCGTGGTTGCGCGCGGGTTGATATAGGCGTCGATCCCCAACGGGCCGGTCAAGGCCGCCATGCTGGGATCGTTGATCAGCGCAATCGCCAGCGGACAACCCTCGGCCTTGGCTCGCACCGCCGACAACATGTTGGTCCGGTCGTCATCGGTGACGGCCAGCATGGCGTCGGCCCGCTCGATCCCGGCCTCGCGCAGCAACGCGGCATCCAGACCGTCGCCATTCAGAACGATCGTGCGCTCCAACGCCTCGGCGGCCTTCTCGGCGCAGCGCCGATCGCGCTCGATCACCTTGGCCCGGATCCGACCCTCGCGCTCTTCCAGCGTGCGCGCAACCTCGAGCCCGACATTGCCGCCACCGACGATGACCACGCGGTCCTGCTTTTTCTGCGTTTTGCCGAAGACCTCCATCGTGCGGTCGACGTCCTTGACGTGGGTAAAGACGTAGCATTCGTCGCCCACGAACAGCTGATCTTCGGATTCCGGCGCAAACAGCGTGCCGTCGCGCCGCACCCCCACCACAATCGCGCTGAGAGTCGAGAACAGATCGGTCAACTGACGCAAAGGGGTGTTCACGATGGGGCAGTCTTCATCCAGCCGGATGCCCAGCAGTTGCGCCATGCCGTCCATGAACAGCTCGGTGTCGAAGGCTGCCGGCGCCGACAGGCGCCGCATGGCCGCGGCGGCCACTTCGCGCTCGGGGCTGATCACCACGTCGATGGGCAGATGGTCGCGCCGGTACAGATCGCGGTGAATCGCTTCGAGATAGGATTTCGCACGCAGCCGAGCAATCTTGCGCTGGATCGAGAACACCGAATGCGCCATCTGGCAGGTGACCATGTTCACCTCGTCCGAATGGGTGGCGGCGATGATCATGTCGGCGTCCCGCGCCCCGGCCTGCTCGAGTATGTCGGGATAGCTGGCGAAGCCCGAGACACCCTGCACGTCCAGCGTCTCGATCGCCCGGCGCACCAAATCCGGGTTGTTGTCCACGACGGTTACGTCGTTCAATTCGCCCGACAGGTGCCGCGCGATCTGCCAGCCGACCTGGCCGGCGCCGCAAATGATGACCTTCATTCCCTTGGCCCTTCTGCCTGAGCGTTTTGAATGACAGATGCCCCGAATACGGTCAATTGAATTGTCATGACCTTATCCGTGATGCAAGATCCAGGCATGAAGACCGTCTTGCTCAGCTGTCTGATCCTGCTTGCCGTGGCCGCCTGCGGTCCCCTGTCGATGTATTATCGCGAAGGCGCGAGCGTGACGCGTATGCAGGCCGATACCACCGAATGCCAGGTCGCGGCGCTGAACAAGGTGCCCGTGGCCAACCAGGTGCGTCAATCTCCGCCGGTCTACTGGCCGGGCCAGACCTATTGTGATGGCCGCGGACGTTGCTATCGCTCGGCCGGCTGGTGGGAGCCGGGGCGGGTCTACACCGTGGATGCAAACAAGGGCCTACGCGACACGGTCGAGGCGCAATGCATGGCGCGCAACGGATACCGGCCGGTCAGCCTGCCGCCCTGCAAGCAGAGCCAGAAACGCGGAGTTGCACCCCAGCGGACTACCACCCTGCCACCGCTGACCGGCAGCGCCTGCTATGTCAAATTCGACGACGGATCCTTCCAGATCATCACGCCCTGACAGGGACGACCCCGGTTCGCGCATGCGCCGCAGGGGCATTCACCCCCGCAGGCAAGCCGCCCGTCACTCGGCCGGTTCGGGTTCATCCACCCGTGCCACCCGGGCGCCGGATTTGCTTGAGGTGACCACACCCAGCGACTTCAGCTTGCGGTGCAGCGCGCTGCGCTCCATCCCCACAAAGCTGGCCGTGCGGCTGATATTGCCCCCGAACCGGTTGATCTGGGTCAGCAGGTATTCACGTTCGAAGGCCTCGCGCGCCTCGCGCAGGGGCAAGGTTGCCAGCGCGCCCGACAGCACCACGCGGCCCGGCTCTTCGCTCTTGTCTTCGTCGCTGGGCAGTTCGCGCGCCTCGATGGGACCGCTGCCATCACCTAGGATCAACACTCGCTCGACCAGGTTTTTCAGCTGTCGCACGTTTCCGGGCCAGCTCATGGTCTGCAGCAGCGCCACCGCCTCGTCCGACAACTCGCGAACGGGCAGGCCCTGGGTCTCGTTGCAGATCTGGATGAAATGACGGGCCAGAACCGGGATATCCTCGCGCCGATCTTCCAGCGACGGCACCGCGATCGGAACCACGTTCAGACGGTGGTACAGCTCTTCGCGGAACCGCTCGGCCGCGATCTCGGCCTCGAGGTCGCGGTTGGTCGACGAGATCACCCGAAGATCGACCCGCACCTTGTCGCTGCCGCCGACGCGCTGGAACTGCTGATCCACCAGCACCCGCAGAATCTTGGACTGCGTGCCCAAAGGCATGTCGGCGACTTCGTCGAAATAGATCACACCGCCATGCGCCTGTTCGAGAAGACCGGATTCGATGCCGCGTTCCGGCGACTCGCGGCCGAACAGAACCTCTTCCACGCGCTCGGGTTCGATCCCGGCACAATTCACGGTCACGAAGGGGGCGTTGGCGCGATTGGAATGAGCGTGGATGTAGCGCGCGGCGATCTCCTTGCCCGACCCGGCCGGGCCGCGCAGCATCACCCGACCGTTCGACTTGGTCACCTTGTCCAACTGGGCCACCATGGCGCGGAACGCGGCCGAACTGCCGATCATCTCGGAACTGCTGACCTCATTGCGCTTGAGCGAGGCGTTCTCGCGGCGCAGGCGCGAGGTCTCCATGGCACGGCGGATAACCACCATCAACTGGTCGATGTTGAAGGGCTTTTCGATGAAGTCATAAGCGCCCTGCTTGATCGCGGCGACGGCGATTTCGATGTTGCCGTGCCCCGAGATGATAACCACCGGAATGTCGGGATTGTCGCGCCTGACCGCCTTCAGGATGTCGATGCCGTCCATCCGGCTGTCCTTGAGCCAGATATCCAGGATCAACAACCCCGGCGGCTCGGCGTTGATTGCGTTCATGCATTCGTCCGAGTTTGCGGCCAGCCGGGTGGTGTATCCTTCGTCCTCCAGAATGTCGGACACAAGTTCGCGAATATCGCGTTCGTCATCTACGATCAGAATGTCGCTCATCTTTGGCCTGCTTTCAGTGAGTTGGTTATTATTGCCTGTTTCTGCGGCGCTGCGCCTGGGACCGCGTCGGTCAACGGCAAGCGGATCACGGCCATCGCGCCAAAATGGTCCTGTCCGGCGAACACGGGGGCATCCTCGAGGGTCAGCGAACCGCCGTGTTCTTCAATGATCTTTTTGACGATGGGCAGGCCCAGACCCGTCCCCTCGTCGCGGGTGGTCACATAGGGTTCGAAAAGCTTGGCCCGATCCTCGGGCAGACCGATCCCGTTGTCCGCGATGGTGATCTGAACCCCGTCATCAACCGTTAGCACCACGACTCGGATCTGCGGCACCAAGTTCTCGGGGGCCCCTTTTTCTTTAAGTGTTTCAATCGCTTCGCCGGCATTCTTGATCAAATTCGTCAAGGCCTGGCTCAGCATGGTCGCATCGACGTCGGCCAGCACCGGCTGATCCGGCAGATCGGCCGTGATCTCGACATCCGGCTGCCCGGCCTGTTGCAGCAAGACCGCCTCGCTGACCAGGTTGACGACATCCTCCTGGCGCCGGTCCGGTTCGGGCATCCGCGCGAATTTCGAGAACTCGTCCACGATCCGGCGCAGGTCGTTGGTCTGACGCACGATCACGTCGGTCATGGATTCCAGCGTGGCGCTGTCCTCGGGCTCCAGCTTGCGGGCAAACTTGCGTTTGATGCGCTCGGCACTCAGCTGAATTGGGGTCAGCGGGTTCTTGATCTCATGCGCGATCCGACGGGCCACGTCGCCCCAGGCCGCCATCCGCTGAGCGCTGACCAGGTCAGTCACGTCGTCGAACGCAACCACATACCCTTCAAGGCGGCCATCCTCGCCCCGGCGCGTGGCCATGCGCACCAACAGGTTCTCCAACCGCCCCTTGCGGATCACTTTGACCTCGCCCTGAACGGCCTCCTGCGCGCCTTCCTTCAATTTCTCGAACAATGGCAGAAATTCAGGCACGGCAATGCCGATCGGCGGATGCTGGTCGCTGCCGGACCAGTCCAGCAGCCGCTCGGCCGACCGGTTCACGAATGTAACCCGCCCGTCGGAATCGACTCCGACGACACCCGACGTGACCGAGCTGAGTACCGAATCGAACAACCGCCGTCGGCTTTCGATCTGGCGGGTGTTTTCCAGCAACGTGTCACGCTGCGCCTTCAACTGCCGGGTCATTTGGTTGAAATAGCGGCCCAGCATGGAAATCTCGTCATCGCTGGACTCTTCGATGACCTGCACGTCCAGATCACCGGCCCCGACCCGTTGCGCGGCGGTGGTCAGCCGCCCGACAGGCCGCGACAGACGTTCGGCAAACCACATGCCCAGCGACACCGCCGCCAGGATCAGGATCAGCGCAAAGCCCAGATACAGCAAGCCAAACTCGAACAGAACCCGGCCCCGCTCGCGTTCGAGCTGTTGGTAGAACTGGGCGGTTTCCTTGGTGTCGTCCAGCAGCGTCAACAACCGTCCGTCCACCGCGCGGCTAACATACAGGTACCGGTCGGGGAAGGCCTCCAACGGGACCAGCGCGCGGAACTCGTTGTTGGGCCAGTCGGCGATGACCAGATGGCCCTGCGCGCGCGCCTGGTCGAACTGCTGCGGAGTCGGTCGTTCATAATTGAACAGATAGGACCGGTCGCCCCGAGCTCGGATCTCGCCGCTGCCGTCGATGACATAAGCTTCGCGTAGGCCGCGTTGGATCTGGGCCTGCCCCTGCGCCAATACCTCGCGCAGTTCGCCATCCGAGATGAAGAAATCCAGCGACCGCGCATTGTCCAGAAACCGGGCCAGCACAAGCGCATCCTGCGTCAGGCCCTGTCGGTGCTCCTGCTCATAGGCTTCGGCCGCCGCCAGCGACGAGCCCACCACCTGCCGCACCCGGTCCGAGAACCAGCCCTCGAGCCCGATATTCACCGTCAAGCCGGCAAAGATCGCCACGATCACCGTAGGCACGAGCGCAAGCAGCGTGAAGGCGCCGATCAGCCGCAGGTGCAGGCGGGACCCCGCCGATTTCGCACGCCGAGCGGCGACCAAGCGGCCCAACTGGCTGAGCACCAGGGCCGCCACGACAAGAACGTACACCAGATCTGCCAGAAGGATCAGCCGCAGCGACGGAGCGGTCGCGCCCAGGTCGAACGGCCCGATCACCAGATAGGTCGCCAAGGCCAGGGCCGGCCCCAGAACCACCAAGCCCAACGTGCCGAAATTGCGCAACTTTCGGGACTTCCGCCACCGATCTAGGACAATCATCGGCCGGTTCTGTGCCCGGGTTGCCACCATCTGCCCTCATCCTGATGTGCCGCTTGCGCGACTTACCGCCATATGTCGTGGTCCTTGCCGGGCGCATGCCCGGATGCCACGGTTTGTGTGGCGATATTACATCAGTTTACGGCGACGTGTCACCTGAATATCGAGATCGGTGATTTTTTTGCGCAGCGTATTCCGGTTGATCCCCAAAAGATCGGCGCATTTCGCCTGGTTTCCGCCCGTTGCCTCCAGCGCGATTTCGATCAGCGGCGCCTCGACCTCGCGCAGGATGCGCTGGTACAGGCCCGGCGGCGGAAGCATGTTCCCGTGCAGGTCGAAATACCGCCGCAGATGGCGCGCGACCGACGACGACAGCTTTTCGCGCTCTCCCCCGCCCAACAGAGGCTCGGCCTCGGGCTGGCTGCCCAGAACCGCCTCAACCTCGGCCTTGGTGATCTCGTCAGACCGGCTGGTCAGGCTCAGCCGTCGGATGGCGTTTTCCAGCTGTCGCACGTTGCCCGGCCAGGAATAGCGGCGCACCAGTTCAAGCGCCTCGGGCCCAAGCCAGCGTTTCACACCAGTGTCTCGCTCGTCCCGAGCCAGAAAATGCTCTGCCAGCAGCGGGATGTCGTCGACGCGCTCGCGCAGGGCGGGCACTTGGATCGTGGCCCCGCACAGGCGGTAATACAAGTCCTGCCGGATCTGGCCGCGTTCCATCGCCTCAGTCAGGTCGGTCTGGCTGGTGGCCATGAAACGCGGAACGTGATCGCCGGGCGTATCCATCATCCGCACGATACGGGCTTGGATCTCGTCGTCCAGATCGCCGATCTCGTCGAACAGAAGGGTCCCGCCGCGTACCCGCGCCATGACGCGCGCGGGGCCTTCAAGGTCGCTCAGATCCGCGGCGGCAGCCGTTACAAAGGGCAGCGTGCGCCGGTCCGAGAAATCGTGAATAGCCCGCGCGATCAACGATTTGCCGGTGCCGCTCTCGCCCGAGATCAGCACCGACAGATCCGTATTCATCACCCGCGCGACCAGACGGTACAGTGCCTGCATCGCCGGGGTACGACCGACCAGCGGCAAATCGTCGGGGCGCTCTTCGCTCGGCGTATCCGGCTCGGACCGTGCGCGCTGCTTGCGCTCGAGCGCGCGGGCGGTGCGCTTCATCAGGTCCGGCAGGTCGAACGGCTTGGGCAGATAGTCATAGGCATCCGCCTCGGCCGCCTGGATCGCCGTCATGATCGTGTTCTGAGCCGAGATCACGATCACCGGCAGGCCCGGCCGGTCCTGCGCGATCTTGGGCAGCATTTCCAGCCCGTTGCCATCAGGCATGACCACATCCGAGATCACCACGTCGCCCTTGCCCTCGCCGACCCAACGCATCAGCGTTGTCAGGGACGAGGTCGCATGCACCTTGCAGCCCGCCCGCGTCAGGGCCTGGGTCAGAACCGTCCGGATCGTTCTGTCATCATCTGCAACCAGTACCGTGCCATCCATCTGGTGTTCTCCTTGATTATTCTTTGTCCTGCCCTGCCTCGCGCGGCGCGCGGCGCAGCGACAGCCGGAAGACCGTCCGCCCCGGCACCGACTCGGCCGTGATCCAACCGTCGTGGTCGGACACGATCTTGCTGACCAGCGCCAAACCCAGCCCGGTCCCGTTTTCCTTGCCGGATACGAACGGGTCGAAAATGTCGCTGCGGATGTCCTCGGGCAGGCCCGGGCCATTATCGATGATCTCGATCTGCAGCGGCAGCGAGTGGCCCGACCCATCACTGCGCCGCAGACGGAAGGAATGTTCGAAATAAGTATGCAGGCGGATCGTCCCGCCCTCGGGACCGGCCGCCTCGGACGCGTTCTTGAGCAGGTTCAGAACCACCTGCAGCAACTGATCCGGGTCACCATAAGCCAGTGGCAACGAGGGGTCGTAATCCTCGATGATGGTCATGTCGGCTCCAAAGCCCAGCAGCGCCGAGCGGCGCGCGCGGTCCAGAACATCGTGGATGTTGACCGGCTTGAAGTCGGGGCGCGATAGGTTTCCGAACTGCTCAACCTGTTCGAGCAGCTTCACGATCCGGCGGCTTTCGGCCACGATAAGATCTGTAAGTTCAAGGTCTTGTGGGCCGATATTCATGCTCAACAACTGCGCAGCACCGGTGATCCCGGCCAGCGGGTTCTTGATTTCGTGGGCCAGCATCTCGGCCATGCCGATCGCCGACTGTGCCGCCGATTTGACCGTGTTGCCGCGGGTCATGCGGCTGGCCAGTTCGCGCGGCGAGACGATCATGATCATGGACCCCGGATGCCCCAGCAACGGCGCGATCTGCAACGCGCATTGCAGCGGCGCGCGATTGCCCGAACCCACATCCACATCATTCACGAACAGCGGCGTGCCCTGCTGGCGAGCGCGCGTGAAAGCCTCTTCCAACGGCGCGTCCACGGCGATCTGGTCCCAGACTGGATGCCCGACCACCGATTTGCGTGAGGCGTTCAGAAACCCCTCACCCGAGGAATTGATATCGGCGATGCGATCCTCGGGGTCGATGATGAAGGCCGGAACCGGCAGAGAAGCCCAGATGACCTGATCCGAAATCATGCTGCCACCTCGGCGTTTTCCGTCAACGCGTCGCCGATCAGCCGCAGAACCTCGGCAGGATCGCGCGAGGTCAGGACCGCGCGGCGCAGCGACGCCGGCGTTCTGGCCTCGTCCATGTACCAGCCCAGATGCTTGCGCGCGACGCGCAGCCCCAGATCGGCGCCATAGAACCCCAGCATCGCCTCGTAATGCGCCCGCACCATGTCGGCCAGATCGTCACCTTCGGGAACCTCTGGCGCCGGTGTCCCCCACAGCTCGTGCGCGATCTGCGCAAGCAGCCACGGTTTGCCCTGCGCTCCACGGCCGACCATGACGCCATCCGCACCCGACCGCTCCAGCGCTGTCTGCGCACGTCCGGGGCTGGTGATGTCGCCATTGGCCACAACCGGAATGCTGACAGACTCTTTGACCGCGCGGATCGCGGCCCAATCCGCCTCGCCCTTGTAGAACTGACAGCGCGTGCGCCCGTGGATCGTCACCATCTGAACGCCGGCCTCCTGCGCCCGCCGCGCCACGTCCGGCGCGTTCAGCAGCGTGTCGTCCCACCCCAGCCGAGTCTTGAGAGTCACCGGAACGTCCACCGCGCCCACGACCGCCTCGATAAGGGTCAGGGCGTGGTCGGGCGTCTTCAGCAGGGCCGAGCCGGAATAGCCGTTCGTCACCTTCTTTGCCGGGCAGCCCATGTTGATGTCGATCACCCGCGCGCCCCGATCGGCGACCTGCCGCGCGGCCTCGGCCATCCAATAGGCGTCGCGCCCGGCCAGCTGTACGGCAGTGTTTTCCACATCAGCCGACAGCTCGGCCCGTTCGCGCACGCCCGGCTTGGCCTGCACCATCTCCTGGCTGGCGACCATCTCGCTGACCACCATCCCGGCGCCGAACCGCATGACGAGGTCGCGAAAGGGCCGGTCGGTGATTCCGGCCATCGGCGCCAGCAGAACCGGCGGGGTCACAATTTTCTCGGCAATGCGCAGCGTCAACGTGCCTGATCCTTAAGCATTTGCGGTTTTCATATCGAATCCGGCCCGTATGAACAACAAAACCACGGCCCGCAAGCCCGCAAAATCATCATGTGCCCAATTATTAATCAGATTACCGCGAGTGATTGCCTCTGCTTTCACCGCCGCCTAAACACGGAAGCCAAACGAAGGTCGGAAATTCAAACATGACAACCGCCGCCATCATCGTCGCCGCCGGGCGCGGCCTGCGCGCCGGAGGGGGCCAGCCCAAACAGTGGCGCCCTTTGGCCGGGCGGCGTGTGGCCGACTGGACGATCGAACGGATCAAGGCGCAGGTGCCGCTGGTCGTGCTGGTCCTGTCTCCCGACGACCCCGCGGCCTGGACGGAATTCGCCGACAGCGGCCTGATCCTTGCGCCCGGCGGCGCCGACCGGGCCGAATCCGTGCGCAACGGCTTGCAAGCACTGGCTGATCGCAGCGTCAGCAAGGTTCTCATCCATGACGTGGCCCGACCCTGTGTCAGCGCGCGGGTCATTGTTGACGTGCTGGCGGCCCTCGACACCCACGCCGCCGCGGCACCTGGGCTGCCGGTGACCGATGCGCTGTGGACCGGGGCCGACGACCAAGTAACGGGTACCCGAGATCGCGCGGGCCTGTTTGCCGCGCAGACACCGCAGGGGTTCCGCTATGACGCAATCGTGGCCGCGCATGCGGCGCACTCCGGCGGGGCCGCTGATGATGTCGAGGTTGCCCGGGCCGCCGGGATCAACGTGGCCATCGTGCCGGGCGACGCGGACAATCTGAAAATCACACGGCCCGAGGATTTTGCCCGGGTTGAACGGATATTGAGGTCAGACATGGATGTAAGGCTGGGCAACGGATATGACGTGCACCGGTTCGGGCCGGGCGATCACGTTATCCTGTGCGGCGTCGAGGTCCCGCATGATCGGGGGCTGCAGGGCCATTCCGACGCGGATGTTGGCATGCACGCCGTCACCGACGCGATCTATGGCGCGCTGGCGCAGGGCGATATCGGCCAGCACTTCCCCCCGTCCGACCCGCAGTGGAAAGGCGCCGCCAGCGAGATCTTTCTGCGCCATGCGGTGGATCTGGCCACGCGCATGGGCTTTCGTATCTCGAACATCGACTGCACGCTGGTCTGCGAATACCCCAAGATCGGCCCGCACGCTGCGGCGATGCGGCAGAAAATGAGCGAAATCATGGGGTTGGAGTCCGATCGCGTGTCGATCAAGGCCACCACGTCCGAGCGGCTGGGCTTTACCGGCCGCAAGGAAGGCATCGCTGCTATCGCAACCGCCTGTCTGGTGAAACCATGACCTTGGCGCGCCTGATCGGAACCGTCGGCGGGGTCGGATATCTGCGCCCTGCCCCCGGCACCTGGGGCTCGCTGGCCGCACTGCCTTTGGCCTTGGCGCTGCACCTGCTGGGTGGCTTCCCGTTACTGGCCGTCGCAACCGTCGCCGTCTTTCTGGCCGGCACCTGGGCCACCGGCGTCATGACCGCCGGGCAGGACGATCACGACCCCTCGGAGATCGTCGCCGACGAGGTCGCGGGCCAATTCATCGCCATCTGGGCCGTGTCCTATCCAGCCTGGGCGCATGACATCGCGGTCACCGCCCTGTGGCCGGGCTGGATCGCCGCGTTTTTACTGTTCCGCCTGTTCGACATCACCAAACCCGGCCCCATCGGCTGGGCCGACCGGCGCGGCGACCCCTTGGGCGTGATGCTGGACGACGTGATCGCGGGCGCGTTCGCGGCCGTGGGCGTTCTGATCCTGGCCGGGATCGCACACGGAGTACTGGGCCTATGACCGTCGCCGAACTGCTCGACCGCGCCAAGGCGCTGAACGTCATGATCGCCACCGCCGAAAGCTGCACGGGCGGTATGGTCGCCGCCGCGCTGACCGACATTCCCGGAAGTTCGGCCGTGGTTGACCGAGGCTTCGTCACCTATACCAACGCCGCCAAACAGGACATGCTGGGCGTGCGCGCCGAGACCTTGGCGGCCCATGGTGCCGTCTCTGAAGACGTCGCCCGCGAAATGGCAGAGGGTGCGCTGGCGCATTCTCAGGCGCAGCTTGCGGTCTCGATCACCGGCATCGCGGGACCCGGCGGGTCCGAGTTCAAGCCCGAAGGCCGGGTCTGTTTCGGCCTTGCCCTCACAGGCCGCCCTACCCTGACCGAAACCGTAGAGTTCGGCGCCGCAGGCCGCGCCAATGTCCGACGCGCGGCGCGGGATCATGCGCTGAAACTGCTGGAAAACGGGCTTTCCGAACTCGCCTAATTTTTCGACACTTGTCCAAAAAAGGCGCACTCTTTGTCACCACTTGGAAAAAGGGCGCCAAAACAGGCATCTTTTTTGCACCCTGCCTCTTTTTTCCTCGGCGTCCGTTCGGTTGAACCCACGGCACGTCACTCACACCGCGCCCCTTGGCGCAGCTTCAGGAAAGAGGAGAACGGCCCAATGAACGGAGCCGATACCGCCTGGATCATCGTCGCGACGGCGCTGGTCCTGTTCATGACCTTGCCGGGCCTGGCCCTGTTCTATGGCGGGCTGGTGCGCGCCCGCAACGTGCTGAGCGTTTTCATGCACTGCTTCGCGATCGCCTGCCTGATGAGCATCCTGTGGCTGGTCGCGGGTTACTCGATCGCCTTCGGCGACGGCGGTTCGGGCCTGTGGGGCGGGCTGGGCAAGGCGTTTTTGAACGGCGTCGATGCCGACAGCCTGTCGGGCACCCTGCCCGAGGTGCTGTTCTTTGCCTTCCAGATGACCTTTGCCATCATAACCCCGGCCCTGATCGTCGGCGCCTATGTGGAGCGCGTGGGCTTTGGCTTCGTGCTAGTCTTCTCGGGCCTGTGGATGCTGCTGTGCTATGCGCCGGTGGTTCATTGGATCTGGGGCGGAGGAATCCTGACCGATGGCGGCATTCTAGGTGAAATCGGCGTACGCGATTTCGCCGGTGGAATCGTGGTGCACGAAACCGCCGGTCTGGCCGCTCTGATCATCGCTTGGGTCCTGGGGCCGCGTAAGAACCGCACAACCCCGCCGCACAACCCCGGATTCGTCATGATCGGGGCCGCGATGCTGTGGGTCGGCTGGTTCGGCTTCAACGGCGGCTCGCAACTGGCCGCGGATGGCGGCGCGGCCATGGCGCTGACGGTCACCCATATCTCGGCCGCCACCGCATCGCTCAGCTGGGCGCTGTGGGAGCGGATCAAGTATGGCAAGGCCTCGCTGGTCGGTCTGGTCACCGGGACCATCGCGGGTCTGGCCTCGATCACTCCGGCCTCGGGTTATGTCGATCCGGTTCAGGCGCTGATCATCGGCGCGGTCGCCGGCATCCTGTGCCAAGAGGCGGTGAACGTGGTCCGCAACGTGCTGAACATCGACGATACGCTGGACGTGTTCGCCGTGCATGGCGTGGGCGGCATTTTCGGCACCATCATGATCGCCGTCTTCGGCCTGGGCGCTTGGACAGCACAGCTGGGCGGGCTGGTGATCGTGGGTGCCTTTACGTCAGTTGTCACATTTGTGCTGATCAAGGTGGTTGCGCTTGTCACCCCGCTTCGCGTAGACGCCGAGACCGAGACGAACGGGCTCGACCTGTCGGTCCACGGCGAACGGGCCTATGACATGAGCAGCTAAGCCCACCTTGGCTGCCTCAACTGCCCATCCGGGCATCAAGCGGACCTCTTGCGAGGTCCGCTTTTCTTTTGCCCCAACCCCTCTCGACATCGGGCCGGTCGGCAGGCTATCAGCCCGCAACGTCATTTCAGCACCGAGGTCCCGCCATGATCCCCAGTTCCTTTCCCGACAGCACGGAAATCGCCCGCCTGACCGCGCGGATGCTGCTGGAGATCAAGGCGGTGCATTTCAACGCGCGTGAGCCGTTCACGCTGGCCAGTGGCCTGCCCAGCCCCACCTATATCGATTGCCGCAAGCTGATCTCGTACCCGCGCATCCGGTCGACCCTGATGGATTTCCTGACGGTCACAGTCATGCGGAATGCCGGGTTCGAAGCCTTCGACAACATCGCCGGCGGTGAAACCGCGGGCATCCCCTTCGCCGCGATGGTGGCCGAACGCATGGCTCTGCCGATGACCTATGTGCGCAAGAAGCCCAAGGGCTATGGCCGCAACGCCCGGATCGAAGGGGCCATGACCGAAGGCCAGCGCGTGCTGCTGGTCGAGGACCTGACCACGGATGGCGGCTCGAAACTGTCCTTCGTGGACGCGATCCGCGAAACCGGCGCCACCTGCGCACATACGGCGGTGATCTTCTATTATGGCATCTTTCCCGAAACCGAAAAGACGCTGGGCGATCACGGCGTGCAGTTGCACCACCTGTGCACCTGGTGGGACGTTCTGGCCGAGGCCAAGGCGCAGCAAGCCTTTGATGCCGAAACACTTGACGGGGTCGAAGCCTTCCTGAACGACCCGCGCGGCTGGCAGGAGGCCAACAAACAGTCTTAGGTCAGATGTGGATGAGATGGGGATAACTGTGAGGGAATCAGCCCAGTCACCGCGATATCTGGTGACTTTTTCACCGTTTCCTACATAATAGGCGACAATCAAGAAAACATCCAAACGGTCTGGAAAGTTATCCCATGGCTTTACCCGCAGTTAGCCACAGGTATTTCCAGATAGCTTGAACAGCGGGTCTGCGTGTAGAACCTCGGGACAGGCAGCGGGGACGAAATGAACGAAATCAGCAGTATCGAGCAGGCAGCGGCGCAGATTCAGAACGCCGAGACCATGCCGCATTCCATCGAAGCCGAACAGCAGCTTCTTGGCGCGATCCTGACCAACAACGACCTGTATGACAGGGTCGCCTCGATCATCGGGCCCGAGCATTTCTATGACCCGGTCCATGCCCGTATTTATGAAGTCGCCGCCGCGCGCATCGCCAAGAACGCACTGGCCTCGCCGGTGACGCTGAAATCCTTTTTGGCCGAGGACGAAGGCCTTAAGGAACTGGGCGGTCCGGCCTATCTGGTCAAGCTGGCCGGCGCCTCGATCAGCGCCTTTGCCGTGCATGACTATGCCCAGATGATCTATGACCTGGCGATCCGGCGCGAGCTGATCCGGCTGGGTCGCGACATCTCGGACAAGGCGGCGCGGGTCGATGTGGCCAGCGAACCCAAGGAACAGATCGTCGAAGCCGAGCAGAAGCTGTACCAGCTGTCCGAACAGGGCCAGACCGAACAGGGATTCAAGTCCTTCCTCAAGGCCGTGACGGAGGCGGTGAACGTCACCAACGAAGCCTATCAGCGCGGCGGCGGCATGGCCGGGATCTCGACCGGGCTGATCGATCTGGACAAGCAGCTGGGCGGGTTGCATCCGTCCGACCTGATCATCCTTGCGGGGCGGCCGTCGATGGGAAAAACCTCGCTGGCGACCAACATCGCCTTCAACGTGGCCAAGGCCTACAAGCGCGGAATCCGTGCCGATGGCACCGAAGGGGCGGTCGATGGCGGCGTCGTCGGCTTCTTCTCGCTGGAAATGAGCGCCGAGCAGCTGGCGGGGCGGATTCTGGCCGAAGCGTCCGAGATTTCCAGCCACAAGATCCGCCAGGGCGACATGACCGAGGATGAGTTCCGTCGTTTCGTCGACGCCGCCAAGGCGCTGGAGGCCTGCCCGCTGTTCATCGACGACACGCCGGCTCTGCCGATCAGCCAGCTGGCGGCGCGCGCGCGTCGGCTCAAGCGGACGCATGGGCTGGACCTGCTGGTGATCGACTATCTGCAGCTGTGCCGCGGCATGTCCGACAATCGCGTGAACGAGATCGCCGAGATCTCGATGGGCATGAAGGCCATCGCCAAGGAACTGAACATCCCCGTCATCGCCCTGTCGCAGTTGTCGCGTCAGGTGGAAAACCGTGACGACAAGCGCCCGCAGTTGTCCGACCTGCGCGAATCCGGCTCGATCGAGCAGGACGCCGACGTGGTGATGTTCGTGTTCCGCGAAGAGTACTACAAAGAGCGCGAAAAGCCCGGCGATCACGAGCTGGAAAAGATGGAAGAATGGAAGCAGGCGATGGAGCGCCTGCACGGCAAGGCCGAGGTCATCGTCGGCAAACAGCGCCACGGCCCCATCGGCACGGTCGAGCTGTCCTTCGAGGCGCAGTTCACCCGGTTCGGCAACCTTGTCAAACCCTGGCAGCAGGGTGCCCAGATCGAGGGTTACTGACCCCCTCTCCTAAGTCGACCATGTGAACGATCGGGGTCATTCGCTGGCTTTGACCCTGGTGGGGGAACAATGCGGGTGGACGTCGAACGCGCCCCCTTTGGGCGCGGCCCGGCCACATGCTGCCCAAGTCGCGGAGATTCCGCTCAGTTGTGGCGCATTCCCCCTTGACCTCGTGCGGCGCGATGTCATGAACGGGTCATGAGTACCGCACGTTTGACGATCAACCTTCACGCGCTGGCCGGAAACTGGCGAGCGCTGGACGCCAAAACCGATGCCGAGACCGGCGCCGTGGTCAAGGCCGACGCCTACGGTCTGGGTGCCGGCCCCGTTGCCAGCACGCTGGCCGAGGAAGGCGTCCGCAAGTTTTTTGTTGCCGTGGCCGAGGAAGGCGCCGCCGTGCGCCGGGCGATCGGTCCCGGGCCTCTGATCTTCGTTTTTTCCGGCCACATGGAAGGCGATGCGGATCTGCTGCGCGATCACGACCTGGTGCCGCTGCTCAACTCGCCCGAACAATTCCAGCGCCACATCCAGGCGCTACCGGTGCATCCGTTCGGCCTGCAACTGGACACGGGCATGAACCGCCTGGGGCTGGAACCCGCCGACTGGTCCGCCCTGCGCAACCGGGCCGAGGCACTGAACCCGGTGCTGGTCATGTCGCACCTGGCCTGCGCAGACGAACCCGACCACCCGATGAACCGCCAGCAGCTCGAGGCATTCCGGGGCATGACCGAGGGCGTCTCGGCCCCCCGGTCGCTGGCCGCCACCGGTGGCATGCTGCTGGGCTCTGAATACCATTTCGACCTGTGCCGCCCGGGCATCGGCCTGTATGGCGGCCTGCCCTTCGCTGCGGCCAGGCCGGTCGTCACCGTCGATCTTCCGGTAATCCAGGTGCGCGATCTGGCCGTCGGAGAAACCGTCGGCTATGGCAATACCTGGAAGGCCCGCCGCCCGTCGCGCATCGCCACGGTGGCCGCGGGCTATGCCGACGGGCTCCACCGCGCCATCGGCGGCGGCATCGACACCTTCGCCGGTGACCTGCCCTGCCCGGTCGTGGGACGCATCTCGATGGATCTGATCACCGTTGACGTGACCGACCTGCCGCACACGCCCGAACGTCTGCGCATTCTCAACGGCCACCAGACGGTGGACGACCTGGCCGAGGCCGCGGGCACCATCGGGTACGAGATCCTGACCTCACTCGGCAGCCGCTATTCGCGGGGCTACGTCGAATGAACCCGATCGCATGGCTTGGCGAACTGGGCCGCGCGGTCCTGAACCTGCTGGCCGCCTTCGGCCGCGTGGCGCTGTTTGCTCTGGATGCGGTGTCGCACATCTTTCGCCCGCCCTTCTACCCGCGTGAATTCGGCGTGGCCCTGCTGAACATCGGCTGGCTGTCCTTGCCGGTCGTTGGGCTGACCACCATCTTCACCGGCGGGGCACTGGCGCTGCAGATCTATGCCGGCGGCGCGCGTTTCAATGCCGAGGCCGTGGTGCCCCAGATCGTCGCGATCGGCATGGTGCGCGAGCTGGGTCCTGTCATGGTCGGCCTGATGATCGCCGCCCGCGTCACCTCGTCAATCGCGGCCGAAATCGCAACCATGAAAGTGACCGAGCAGATCGACGCGCTGGTCACCCTGTCGACCCACCCGATGAAATACCTGACCGCCCCGCGCGTTCTGGCCGCGCTGATCACCCTGCCCGTGCTGGTGGCGGTGGGTGACATCATCGGCATCGCGGGCGGCTATGCCGTGGCCACGCAGAACCTGGGCTTCAACCCGGCGGCCTATCTGAAGAATACGGTCGATTTTCTGGAACCGCTCGACATTCTGTCGTCGCTGGTCAAAGGGGCGGCCTTCGGGGTAATCGCCGCCATCATGGGCTGCTACTACGGCATGCACTCAGGCCGTGGCGCCCAGGGCGTGGGCCGCGCGACCAAAAGCTCGGTCGAGGCCGCGGCCGTGCTGATCCTGGCCGCCAACTTCGTTCTGACAGGGGTGTTCTTCTCGCTATGATCCGGTTGGAGAACGTACACAAGGCCTTTGGCGACAACCATGTTCTGCGGGGCGTGAACCTGGAAATTCCCACGGGTACCTCAATGGTCATCATCGGGGGGTCGGGCACCGGAAAATCGGTGGCGCTGAAATGCATCCTCGGCCTGATCAAGCCTGACAGCGGCAAGATCTATGTCGATGGTCAGGATGCCGAAACCGGCGACCGCGATGCCTTTCTGGCCCGGTTCGGCATGCTGTTCCAGGGCGGCGCTCTGTTCGATTCCCTGCCCGTCTGGCAGAACGTGGCCTTTCGTCTGCTGCGCGGCTCGCTCAAGCGCCCGGCACACGAGGCCCGCGAGATCGCCATCGACAAGCTGCGCCGCGTTGGCCTGCGCGCCAATGTGGCCGATCTGTACCCCTCCGAGCTGTCGGGCGGCATGCAGAAACGCGTGGGCCTGGCCCGCGCCATCGCCGCCGAGCCCGAGATCATCTTTTTCGACGAGCCCACCACGGGGCTGGACCCGATCATGTCGGGCGTCATTAACGATCTGATCCGCGAAATCGTGACCGAGATGGGCGCCACCGCAATGACCATCACCCACGACATGAGTTCCGTCCGCGCGATCGCCGACAACGTGGCGATGCTGCATGACGGGGTGATCCAGTGGACCGGTCCGGTCAGCCAGATGGATTCCTCGGGTGATCCTTTTGTCGAGCAGTTCATCAGTGGGAGTGCGGAAGGGCCGATTGAGGCGGTGCGGTAGGTCTATTCTACATCCATCCATAGTTTCGCGTTTTCTGAAACATCACCGGGCAACACCTCAGCCCGGCGTGTTGCCAAGTTCAGCAAAACACATTTAAACACAGCGGTGAACGCCGTTTCACCGTCCGCTACTTTTCTAAGCGTGTGGCGGAAAGTCATGGATTTCTTTCCAATTTCCAGAATTTCGCTCTCCATTTGGATCGCTTCACCTGCACCAAGTTCCAGCCGGAAATCGCTTTTGATATTCACCACTGCGAAGGAAAGCCGCCTACCGCTCCGCATATCGTCTGCCGTCAAGCCCATTTCGGCCTGCATCGCGAAAACGGAATCTGAACATGCTGCAAAATACCTGGATACATTCATGTGCCCAAGGAAATCGCAATCGGAAGGATCCACCACCGACTTGAACGCCAAATAGGCGGGCATTGAAATTATCTCCTTGTCGAATGACGTTACATTACTTCACTTGTACAAGTTATCACATCATTCAGACGAAGAAAGCGTCGTCTATGGACCTTAAGATTCAAGCATAATGACCCTCCGCCTCGCCACCCTCTCGCTGCTGATCCTCTACCCCATCGCGTGGTTCGCCCCGCTGATGCGCGCGGGCCTGCTGCCGATCTTCGGCCTCAGCGAGATCAGCGTCATCACCGGCCTTCAATCCCTCTGGAAATCAGACATCTTCCTCGCGCTGGTCGTTACCGTCTTTGCCCTGTTCGCCCCGTACATCAAAACTATCGGCACCGCGCTGGTCCAATGGGACCTGCTGGACCCACGTGTCCAACCCGCGCTGAACATCATGGGCAAGCTGGCCATGGCCGATATCTTCCTCATCGCGCTCTACATCACCTTGGCCAAGGGCATTTCCTACGCAACGATCGAAACAGCGTGGGGTCTGTACCTATTCACCGGCTGCATCCTTGCCTCAATCGCGCTGGGCTACGTTACCGAAGTGAAACGTGGTTCACGAAATCCCCGGACCTGATTGATTGAAAACGCATTTCTGGCTATGATGGCCAGTATTCGAGCAGCCAAGTCGTTTTTTGTTTCAGGGTCCGACGCGGACCGTCTTGCACGTTTGATGGATACTCCGCCCGGGCCCGGTTTTGCCGGTTTCAAAAGGAGTAGGACTGCCATGGCCGCCCTCCATTCGATTTCAATTCATTTCCAAAACGTATTCCTTCGACTGACTTTTTTCCTGATCTGCGCCGCCGCCCTGTTTGCCGTATCCGCCACCATGCTCGCCGCCGTGAATGTCTGGCCTTGGCTGACGATGCAGGCTGGATTGGGCGGACAGGACATCCCGAACGCAGGCGCCTACATCCAGATCGGCCTGACCGCTCTGGTTCTGATGCTCGCCTTCTATCTGCCCTCCAGCGCGCGCATGATGGCGTTGGAAAATGCGCATCGGAAGTTCTCGCTGCAGATGCAGGACGTGGTCGATGCCTACCAGATCGCCCACGCGGCCGACCGCAGCGGCGTGTTTGCGCTGGCCTCGGAATTCGACGCGGTCAAGGAACGCATGGCTTTCCTGCGCGACCACCCCGACCTGCAAACGCTCGAGCCCGAAGTCCTGGAACTGGCTGCACAGATGAGCCAGGTCAGCCACGAACTGGCCGAGACCTATAGCGCGGCCAAGGTCGCGCGGGCGCGGGCGTTCCTGCAACAGCGGCAGGAAGAGGTCGCGCTGTTCCAGCAGCGGATCGAAGAGGCCCAGACGATCCAGCACGAGCTGCGCCAGTGGACGCGCGACATCGAGATCGAGGAATCGATAGCCAAGTCCCAGTTGACCCGCCTGCGAGACGAATTGTTCGAGCTCCTGCCCGAGCTGTCCGCCCAATTGCAGACCCCACCCGACGACAGCGATCCGACTGCCACGAGTGTCATCGCCATGCCCCCGCGGGCTGCTGAATAGCACGCCCCCCAAGTGCACCAGCACCCGCCGTGAAGGATGGCCCGCCGGGCCTGACGCCGCGGCTCGCCCGTTCGGCTTTCGGGCCACGGGGGCTTGAAGAACCTTCCATCCTCGGGCACCAAAGGTTCCATGGCAAAGATGACGACGTTTACCTGCTCGGCCTGTGGCGCCTCGCATACCCGCTGGTCCGGGCGCTGCGACGGCTGTGGCGAGTGGAACACCATTGTCCAGGAAACCCCGCTGTCGGCTGGCCCAGCCAAAAAATCTCTGGGCGGCAAGCGCGGCCAAGCTGTAACCCTGACTGACCTCTCTACCGAGGAGGCCCCGCCCCCCCGCACAGTCTGCGGTGTCGAGGAACTGGACCGTGTCTTGGGCGGCGGGCTGGTCCCGGCCTCGGCACTGCTGGTGGGCGGCGATCCGGGCATCGGCAAATCCACCCTGCTGCTGCAGGCCGCCGCGCGCTTTGCCCGGTCGGGGCTGAAAACCATTTATGTCTCGGGCGAGGAAGCCAGTGCGCAGGTCCGCATGCGCGCGCGCCGTCTGGGGCTTGAAGACGCGCCGGTGCAACTGGCCGCCGAGACCAACCTGCGCAACATCCTGACCACGCTTGAGGCCGAGAAACCCGGCCTTGCCATCATCGACTCGATCCAGACCATGTGGGCGGACAATGTCGACAGCGCGCCTGGATCGGTCAGCCAGGTCCGCGCCGCCGCGCATGAACTGACCAGCTTTGCCAAGCGCCACGGCGTATCCATCATCATGGTCGGCCACGTCACCAAGGAAGGCCAGATCGCCGGCCCCCGCGTGGTCGAACACATGGTCGATACCGTCCTCTATTTCGAGGGCGAGCGCGGCCACCAGTTCCGTATCCTGCGCGCGGTCAAGAACCGATTTGGCCCCGCTGACGAGATCGGCGTATTCGAGATGACTGGGAAAGGTCTGGCGCAGGTCACCAACCCTTCGGCCCTTTTCCTGTCGGAACGCGGCACGCCCAGCCCCGGCTCGGCCGTTTTCGCAGGCATCGAGGGCACCCGGCCGGTTCTGGTCGAACTGCAGGCGCTGGTCGCGCCCTCGCCCCACTCACAGCCCCGCCGCACCGTCGTCGGCTGGGATAGCGGACGGCTTGCGATGATCCTCGCCGTGCTCGAAGCGCGCTGCGGCATCCCCTTTGCGGGGCTCGACGTCTATCTGAACGTGGCCGGGGGCCTGAAGATCAGCGAGCCCGCAGCCGACCTCGCAGTGGCAGCCGCTCTGCTGAGCGCGCGCGAGGACACCGCCCTGCCCGCCGACACTGTGGTTTTCGGAGAAATCTCTCTATCCGGGGCACTTAGACCCGCACCGCAAACCGAAAACAGGTTGAAAGAAGCGCAAAAACTTGGTTTCACATCGGCAATTGCTCCGGCAGGTGGCAAAACCGGCACTGTGGCAGGTCTGACACTCACCCGACCCTCTGATCTGGCCGGGTTTGTTGGCGAAACCTTCGGAGCAGGTTAAGCTCGCGCCACGAGGGGCAGAAAAACGAACAGGCGAGGGCCATGGAAGGTTTTACAATCATTGACGGGGTCGTTGCCCTGATCGTCGTGCTGTCGGGCATCCTGGCCTATTCACGCGGGTTCATGCGCGAGGTGATGGCCATCGCCGGATGGGTTGCCGCGGCCGTACTGGCCTTCATCTTTGCGCCGCAGGCGGTGCCGCTGGTCAAGGAAATCCCGGTGGTTGGGGATTTCCTGCGCGACAGCTGCGAGTTGTCGGTCATCACCGGTTTCGCCGCCGTGTTCGCCGTGGCCCTGATCGTGGTCAGTATCTTTACCCCACTGTTTTCGTCGCTGGTGCAGCGGTCGGCGCTGGGAGGGCTGGATCAGGCGCTGGGGTTCTTCTTCGGCATCGCGCGCGGTATCCTGCTGGTAGCCATTGCCTTTTTTGTCTATGACACCGTCATGACCGGTCAGTCCTACACGATCGTGGACGAAAGCCGCTCGGCCAAGGTGTTCGAACAGTTCAGCGACAAGATCGAAGAGCAGAACCCCGAGGCCGCTCTGGGCTGGGTCACCACGCAATACGAACAACTGGTGGCAACGTGCACCGCGGATTCGCAGGGTCAATAACGGCTACCCGGAATTGCAGACCAAGCCCGGCCCTGGCCGGGCTTTTTCTTTTTGCCGGTCAGACGAACCCTTCGCCACCACAAACCGAACAGCGCGATGTCTTCAGGCCGAAACAGCCATCGCAACGATTGAATTGCGGCCGACCGAGGTGATCGCGGCCTTTCAGAACCTCACCTTTGCCCATGCAGATCTGACAAGGCGCGCGTCCCATTCCGCGGCACCGATGACACCTTCGCTTGACGCGTTCTTCCTTCTTGGGTCCGGGTCGGCCTTGCCACATGCCCACCTCCATCTTGGCTTGGGACCGCAGGCCAGCACTCCTCGGAACACCTGCGGTGGCGATATTTCCGCCCATCATTGAACCCCAAAACCGCGCTGCGGCAAAACGATTTGTGATCCTTTGATGACATGCGCGGGTTTAGGCATTATGTGAGGGCCAAACCGCAACGGAATCGGAGCTGCCCGTCTTGCCAAGCCCGCAGATGCCCCCCGCCCACCCGTTCGATGACGACAAACTCCGCGAGGAATGCGGGATCTTCGGTGTCGTCGGCGTCCAGGATGCCGCAAGTTTCATCGCTTTGGGGCTGCACGCCCTGCAGCATCGCGGGCAAGAGGCCGGCGGGATCGTCACCCACGACCCGCAGCTTGGCTTCAACTCGGCCCGCCGGTTCGGCTATGTGCGCGACAATTTCACCTCGTCCGACATCATCGAAAGCCTGCCCGGTCCGATCGGCATCGGGCATGTGCGCTATTCCACGGCCGGGTCCAAGGGCCAGACCGCAATCCGCGACGTTCAACCGTTTTTCGGCGAGTTCGCCATGGGCGGCGCTGCGATTGCGCACAATGGCAACATCACCAACGCCAACGCCCTGCGGCGCGAGTTGATCGAGCGCGGCTCGATCTTCCAGAGCTCGTCCGACAGCGAATGCATCATCCACCTGATGGCGCGGTCGTTGCAGCGCAACATCCCAGAACGGATGGAGGACGCGCTGCGCCGGGTCGAGGGCGCCTTCTCGGTCGTGGCCATGACCCGCACCAAGCTGATCGGGGTACGCGACCCCCTGGGTGTACGCCCGCTGGTTTTGGGCAAAATCGGCGACGGCTGGTGCCTGGCCTCGGAAACCTGCGCGCTGGACATCATCGGCGCCGAATTCCTACGTGAGATCGAGCCCGGCGAAATGGTGGTGATCAATGCCCAGAACGGCGTTGAAAGCCACTTCCCGTTCCGCCGACAACCCAGCAAGTTCTGTATCTTCGAGCATGTCTACTTCTCGCGCCCAGACTCGATTCTGGGTGGACGCTCGGTCTATGAGACCCGCGAGGCCATCGGACGCGAGCTGGCCAAGGAAAGCCCGGTCGAGGCGGATCTGGTCTGCCCCGTGCCCGACAGCGGCACACCAGCGGCCATTGGGTACTCGCTGGAGTCCGGCATCCCCTATGCAATGGGTATCATCCGCAATCAGTACATGGGCCGCACCTTCATCGAACCCACCGAGCAAATCCGAAACATGGGAGTGCGGCTCAAGCTGAACGTGAACCGCGCCCTGATCGAGGGCAAGCGGGTGATTCTAGTCGACGACTCGGTGGTGCGCGGCACAACCAGCCGCAAGATCAAGGAAATGATCCTGGATGCCGGTGCGAAAGAGGTGCATTTCCGCATCGCCTCGCCTCCCACGGCCTGGCCCTGTTTCTACGGTGTGGACACGCCACAGCGCGAAAAGCTGTTGGCCGCCACGATGACCGAGGAAGAGATGACCAAGCATTTGGCGGTCGACAGCCTCCGGTTCATCTCGCTGGACGGGTTGTACCGGGCGGTCGGCGAATCGCAGGGTCGCAGCAAAGAATGCCCACAATACTGCGATGCATGCTTCTCGGGCGAGTATCCCGTCACTCCGGCGGATATGGTTGAACAAGGGTTCAAGATGCAACCGGCGGCCGAATAAGGCCGGAATTCAGAGACTTCTCCAAGGGGCCGCAGGGCCCCTTTTTTCATGGCCCCGGTCCGCGTGGCAAAAGATGGCCGAAAGCTGCTGCACCGGCTTTTCCTTCCCCTTTGGCTCTGCTAGCCAGCCGGCTGCTCACTCACGCAACCACACGGAGGCCGGGCCACCGGGCCGGCCAGTTCACATGGCAAATCCCCGAGTTGACAGCGCGGCCACGCAGAAGGGCGCGCTCAGCAAGAATGGTACGACCGTCCTGGGCGTCTTTGGCCCGCAGAACGACATGCGCGCCCTGATGCGCTCATCGTCGGGACGGGTTAAAGAGGTCAAGACAGGCAGCCGCTTTGGTTCGGGCACGATCGTGGCCATCGACAAGGACGGCATCATACTGCGACAAAGCGGCCGGACCCAGCGCATCGCCATCCCCGGAAGCTGATCCAGGCTTGACGGGCTGCGCGCTTGGGTTCAAACCCCGCGCATGACCGATCAGACCAAAATTGCCCTTGTTACCGGCGCGTCGCGTGGGCTGGGAGCTGCCCTGGCCGAGGCGCTGGCACCCGAATACCACATCGTCGCCGTTGCCCGCACCACAGGCGGGCTGGAAGATCTGGATGACCGCATCAAGTCCCAAGGAGGCGCGGCCACCCTGGCGCCGATGGATATCGCCGACCCCAATGCCATGGCCACACTGTGCCGCGGCATCCATGACCGCTGGGGCAAGCTGGACCTGTGGCTGCACACGGCCATCCACACCGCACCGCTGACGCCTGCGAATTTCATCGACCCCAAGGATTGGCAGAAATCCGTGGACGTGAACGCCTCCGCGACTTCGGTTCTGATTCCCTATGTCGCGCCCCTGCTGGGTGAGGCTGGACAGGCGGTGTTCTTTGACGACCCGCGTGCCGGCGAGAAGTTCTGCGCCACCTATGGCGCAACCAAGGCTGCGCAGATTGCCATGGCGCGCAGCTGGGCCGCCGAAACCGTGCGCACCGGGCCAAAGGTTCATGTTCTGCAGCCCAGGCCTATGGCCACAGCCCTGCGCGCGCGTTTCTTCCCGGGTGAGGATCGGTCGAAGCTGGCCAGCCCCTCGGACGAGGCCGCGCGCCTGCTATCCATGCTGGGCTGAGACCATTCGGCCAGATCCCTTGCAAGTTGCAGCGGCGCCCCCATGACGGGCGCCGTTTTCATTCGATATGGACGCCTTGCCGGCCCGCCAGATCGACAAAGAACTGCCACGCCACCCGGCCCGAACGCGCGCCGCGCGTCGCTTGCCATTCGATCGCCTCGGCCCGCAGAGCGTCGGCATCGACGCTGACGCCATAAGCCGCGCAATAACGGTCGATCATCGCAAGGTATTCGTCCTGATCGCAGGGGTGAAACCCCAGCCACAAGCCGAACCGGTCGGACAGCGAAACCTTTTCCTCGACCGCCTCGGACGGGTTGATCGCGCTCGAGCGTTCGTTCTCGATCATGTCGCGCGGCATCAGGTGGCGGCGGTTCGACGTGGCATAGAACACCACGTTTTCGGGCCGACCCTCGATCCCGCCATCCAGTACGGCCTTCAGCGACTTGTAGTGCTGATCGTCATGGCTGAACGACAAGTCGTCGCAGAACAGGATGAACCGGAAAGGTGCAGCGCGCAGGTGGTTCAGCAACCGCGCGACCGAGCCCATGTCCTCGCGCTGAAGCTCAACCAGCTTCAGGTCGGGAAACTCGGGCTGAAGGGTGCCGTGCACCGCCTTGACAAGGCTGGACTTGCCCATACCGCGGGCACCCCACAACAGCGCGTTGTTTGCCTTGTACCCGGCCGCGAAGCGGCGCGTGTTGTCCAACAGCGTATCGCGCGACCGGTTGATGCCCACCAGCAGGTCAAGATCAACGCGGTTGACATGGTGCACCGGCTCCAGCCGGTCGGGCGCAATGTGCCAGACAAAAGCGGGGGCGGCCGAGAAATAAGGCGCAGCCAGCGGCGCCGGGGCCATGCGTTCCAATGCGTCGGCAATGCGGTTCAGGGCTTGGTCGTCCATGGGTCCTCCGAAGTCTTGCGGCCGATTTCAACCACGTTCATGGGCCGCCAACAAGACCCGGATGAAGAAAGGGCGCACCCGTCAAGGCGCGCCCTTCCCCATTCACTGCTCGGGTTTACTTGTCGTCTTCGGCCTCAAACTCTGCCATCAGCTCGTCATCGGCTGCTTCTTCATCGTCATAATAGCCGTCGGCCCGCAGCTGTTCTTCGCGCTTTTTCTCGACCCGGGCCACCAGGAAGATCGAAATCTCGTACAGGCCGTAGACCACAACGAACAGAATGATCTGGGTGATCACGTCCGGCGGGGTCACGATGGCGGCCAGAACCAGAATGCCCACCACGGCATATTTGCGCACCGCGCCCAAACCTTCGGAGCTGACCAGCCCGGCCTTGCCCATCAGGGTCAACAAAACCGGAAGCTGGAAGCACAGACCGAAGGCCACGATGAACTTGATCGTCAGGTTCAGATATTCCTGCGCCGAACCTTGGAACACCACGCTCAGCGGCGCGGATGCGCCTTCGGCGACAGCCTCACCCTCGGCCCCGAATTGCTGGAATCCAAGGAAGAAGTCATAGGCCAGCGGGGTGACCACGTAAAAGGCAAAGCTCGCGCCCAGCAGGAACATGAAGGGCGAGGCCAGCAGGAATGGCAGGAAGGCGTTCTTCTCGGACCGGTAGAGCCCCGGCGCCACGAACCGCCACATCTGCATGCCGATATACGGAAAGGCCAGAATGAACCCACCCAAGAGCGAGACCTTGATCGCCACGAAGAAGCCCTCCTGCGGCGAAATGAAGATCAGGTCGCAGTCCTGTCCGCGCTCGGACAGAACATCGCACAGGGGCTGGGTCAGAAAGTTGAAGATCGGCGTGGCAACCGTGAAACAGATGATCATACCGATCAAAAACGCCACGACGCTGTGGATCAGACGCGTGCGCAGCTCGGCCAGATGCTCGATCAGGGGGGCCGAGGTATCCTCGATCTCGTCGGTCTTGCTCATGTCTTGCCTTCGGTTTTCAGCGCGGCTTCGGCCTCTTCGGCCTTGGCCATGGCCTCGGCGGCTTCTTTCGCCTTGCGCTCGGCGGCGGCACGGGCGGTGGCAGCCTGGATCTTCTTGGCCTGCTCGGCGCGCTCAGCGGCCAGTTTGCCGGTTTCGCTGTCGGGGTCGAACTTGGTCGGATCCATGCTCTTGGCCATGTCCTGGGCCGCCTGCTTGACGCCGTCCATCGCACTGCCCACCGGGTTGGTGGCCGCGTCCAGACCTTTCTTGATATCGTTCACGCCCGCCTGGTCGGCCGCCTCGTTCATGGCGCTTGAAAATTCGCGCGCCATGCCACGGGCCTTGCCGATGAACCGTCCGACATTGCGGAACAGAACCGGCAGGTCCTTGGGCCCCACGACGATCAGGGCAACGATGCCGATGACCAGCAGCTCGGTCCAGCCCAGATCAAACATGGGCGATCAGACCTTGTCTTTGTCGGTCTCGGGCGTGACGTCCTTGGCCAGCTCAGACGCGTCCTGTTCGATCTCCTCGCCGCCTTCCTTTACGCCTTTCTTGAATGCGGTGATGCCTTTGCCCACCTCACCCATCAACGAGCTGATCTTGCCGCGACCAAACAGCACCAGCACCACGACGGCGATCAGCAGAAGGCCGGGAAGGCCGATATTGTTGAGCATGTCTCTTCTCCTTCTACGTCGGCGCAACGCGCCGGGAATGTGATCTGACTTCGTGTCTACGCCCACCGGGCCATCGAAAAAAGTGACGCAAGTCAAATCCGCGTTCAAATCCGGGCCGCTCATGTGGTTTTTGCGGGCTGGCAATTTTCAACTGACAGGTTTATGTCAGTTGCAGACGACTAGGAACAGGGCATCGAAACCTGGTCAACGGAGACTCACATGACCCATGTTGCTGAAATCGTCACCTTCACCCTCGCTGATGGCACCACGCCGGAAGAGTTCGTCAGGCTCAGCCAGACGACCGAGGCCTTCGTGCGCGCGGCTCGCGGCTTTGCCCACCGACAGTTGAGCCAGGGCGAGGATGGCCGCTGGACCGATTATGTCATCTGGACCGACATGAAGGCCGCACAGGACGCCGCAGCGCAGTTCCCACGGCAGGATTTTGCCGCCGGTCTGATGGCGGCGATCGACCCCGCCAGCATCCAGATGCGCCATGAGAAAGTGCTATGGAACATGACCGCCTGATCGCGGTCCGGACGGCGTGTCATGCGCCGCACTGACCGCCTGTTCGACATCATCCAGATCCTGCGCGACGGCAAACTGCACCGCGCGCAGGACATCGCGGACCGGCTCGAGGTTTCGGCCCGCACCATCTATCGCGATATGGACACACTGGTGGCTTCGGGCGTTCCCGTCCAGGGCGAACGCGGTGTGGGTTACATGGTGCGCGAGCAGATCACCCTGCCCCCGCTGAACCTCAGCCCGGCCGAGCTTGAGGCCCTGAACCTCGGCATGGCGATCGTGGCCGAGGCCGCCGACCCCGACCTGAAGGCCGCAGCGGAGTCGCTAGCCGCCAAGATCGACGCAGTACTGCCCACCCAGGTGGTGGCCGAGGCGGATGCGTGGAAATTCGCCGTCTATCCCTTTGCCGATGCCGCGCGCGGGCTGGCGCATATGGCGCCGATCCGAGCGGCCATCAAATCGCGCCAGAAACTGCGGCTGACCTACCGGCGCATCGACGGAACCCTGACCGAACGCACAATCCGCCCCTTGCACATGGAATACTGGGGCAGGGTCTGGACCCTGACCGCCTGGTGCGAGCTGCGCGACGCCTTCCGCGTGTTCCGCATTGACCTAATCGAAAGCGTCACGCCCTTGCCTGAGATCTTTGCCGATGAGCCCGGAAAGCGGCTGGCCGATTACGACCCGACCGCCTGATGCCCGTCAGCCCCGAAAGATCGCGCCGAATTTTCAGCGCAGATAGGTTTCCGGATCCACCGACTCAAAGCCTTCGCGCACCTCGAAATGCACATAGGCGTTTTCGCCGCCGCGCAGCTTGGCAATGCTCTGGCCGCGGCTGACCCGGTCGCCTTTCTTAACCGAGATCCCCTCGACATTCGCATAGACCGTCAGCAGATCGTTGCTGTGCTTGACCACGATGATCGGGATCTGGTCTGCATCGGCCGTGATCGCGGCCACGGTGCCGGCCTCGGCGGCCTTGACCGGTGTGCCGGGGCTGCCGGCAATGTCGATCCCCTCGTTCTTGCCCTTGGCATAGGGCCGGATGATCTTGCCGGTGACCGGCATCGCCAGGGCCGAAGCGCTGGTCTGGGTCGGCGCCTCGGCGGTCACGTCCGGCGCGGGGGCCGGCGGTGCGATCTTTTCATCCGGCAGGGGCTGGGTGGCACTGGGCGGCGTGGGTGTCGGAGACCCCTGCCCCGGCTCGGTCACCGCCGTTGCCGCGGGCACGGCCGCTTGTCGCGGCGCGGCCTGGTCCTTGACTGGAATCAGCAGGTATTGCCCCTCGCGCACGGTGAAATCGGGGCCCAGGCCGTTCCATTCGGCCAGCGCATCCACCGGCACCTGGTACAGGCGGGAAATGGTATAGGCCGTCTCGCCGCGCTTGACCTTGTGGCGGATCGGCTCGTCCGTCGAGGTGACCGGCGCAGGTTTGACCGGTTCCAGCGTCGAGACACGCACGCCGCCCGTATCCGGCGCCTGATCGATGGCCGTCGTTGCGATCGAGGCGATATCGACATTGCCCGCCCCGGCCCCGACCGACCGGGGCAAGGCCAGAACCTCGCCCTCGCGCAGTTGGTCGCTGGGCAGCAATCCGTTGAACCGGGCCAGTTCGGCCTCGGGCAGGCCGACCCGCGCCGCGACCGTGCCGACCGTATCGCCCCGCCGGGCCACCGCCACCTGGTAGGTGGGATAGGTGATCACCCCGCGCGCATCGGGCGCCGGGCGGTCTGCTGTGGCCGACAAGGCGGCCGGGGTGGTCGAAAACCCGCCGACCTGACCCCGCAAATCGTAATCCAGCGGCCCCTCGCACCCGGCAAGCACCGCGACCGTGGCCAGCGCCGACGCGCCACGACCCAAGACTGACCTGGAAACTGCTCTCATGTCTCTGTCCTCAACACCTGCCCCTGTTTGCCGGGGTTCTGGCGCCCTTTTTGCTACGGCTTCTACGCTTCGTCCCTGCCAAGCCCCTCCAACAAGGGCACGAATCGGACGGGCAACAATTCGTCATAGTCGAAGCCGGACTCGGTTCTGGTGACCCGGATCAGGGTCTGCACCGCATCCGACTGCCCCACGGGCAACACCATGATACCGCCGATTTTCAACTGCGCCAAGAGCGGCCCGGGCGGGTCCTCGGCGGCGGCGGTCACGATGATCCGGTCAAAGGGGGCCTGTTCGGGCAATCCAAAGGATCCGTCCGAATGCATCGCGGTAATGTTGGTCAGCCCCAACTCGCGAAACAGCTCTCCGGTTTCGCGCACCAGGCGCTTGTGGCGCTCGACCGTGTAGACCCGGCGTGCCAGCTTGGCCAAAACCGCCGCCTGATAGCCCGACCCGGTGCCCACCTCGAGCACCTTGTCGCGCGGCGTGACCTGCAGAGCCTGCGTCATTAGCCCAACGACCGAGGGCTGGCTGATCGTCTGACCGCAGGCAATCGGCAGCGGCGTGTCCTCATAGGCCCGTTCCGCGAACAGGCCGCGGACGAACCTGCCACGGTCGATCTGCTCCATCGCGTCCAGAACGCGCGCATCCGTCACCCCGCGCGAGCGCAGGGCAAACAGGAACTGCATCTTGGTTTCCGGGTCCGGTCCAGTCATTCGATCGTCTTCAAAGCGTCAAGCGCGTCATGCGCCGTCAGATCGGCCCGCATCGGCGTGACCGAGATGTAACCTTCCAGATTGGCCGCCGCGTCGGTGCCGGGCGCGGTGGGGTTGTGCTGATAGCCGCCCTTGATCCACAGGAACCGCCGCCCCGAAGGCGAGGTGTGCGGCTCGACCGAGAAATGCGTGTCGCGCCGAAAGCCCTGGCGCACGACGCGGGTGCCCAGCACCTCGTCGGCGGGAACGGGCGGGAAATTCACGTTGTAGAACAGCCGGTAGTCTTCCTGCTCGGGC
Organism: Ruegeria sp. BHSB172; assembly: GCF_059613165.1. Lineage (NCBI taxonomy): Bacteria > Pseudomonadati > Pseudomonadota > Alphaproteobacteria > Rhodobacterales > Roseobacteraceae > Ruegeria > Ruegeria sp. BHSB172. The sequence goes on along the minus strand of NZ_JBXWRZ010000001.1, from coordinate 19,446 downwards.
GGCGTGGCCGCAAGGATGCGCCGCACCAGGTCGGCGCCGTGACGCGCGGCGGCCTGGAACGGATCCTCGAGCCCTAGATTGCGCGGCCCGAAATACTGCGACAGGGCAATCGCGGGTATGCCCTGCAAGGCGGCCTCCATCGCGCCGCCGATGGTGCCGGAATACAACGTGTTCTCGGCCGAATTGTTGCCCCGGTTCACCCCGGACAGGACCAGATCGGGCCGGGCGTCCTTCATCACCTCGTGCAGCCCGGCCAGAACACAGTCGGCGGGCGAGCCCTCGGCGGCGAACCGACGCTCGCCCAGCTTGGCGATCATCATCGGGTGGGTATAGCTGATGCAATGGCCCACCCCCGACTGCTCGAAAGCAGGCGCCACGACCCAGACCTCGCCCCCGGGTCCGGCCAGATCTGCAGCGATCGCCTCCAGCGTCATCAGACCCGGCGCGTTGATCCCGTCATCGTTCGTCAGAAGTATGCGCATCTGCCTGCTGTGCCCCCGCGTTTGGCCCTTGATAGACGCAGCCACCGAACGCGGCAAGCGACGCCCCGGCCCTTTCTGCGGCATTCGCGCACCACTTGCGGGGAAATCGACGGCGAAGGGCGGTCAGGCCGGAAAAACGAAACACTTGTCGCGGCGGATGGTCAGCCACATCACCCGACCCGGATTGGGCACGAACACGTTGGGCACGGTGACCTTCAGGATCGAGCCGTCATAGTCCATGCGAAACTCGATCAGGCTTTCGTTGCCCAGGAACCGCGCCCGCTCGACCACGCCGCGGGCCGGAACGCCGTCGGTGGCGGTGGGCAGCGGCCCCTTGCCGTTGCGGTCGAAATCCAGCCGCACATGCTGCGGGCGGAACACGATCTCGACATTGGTGCCGTCGGGGATGCCCGGCGCCAGGAACTGTCCGAATGGCGTTTCCGCCAGCGCCCCATTCACCTGTGACCGCAACACGTTGACATCGCTGAAGAACGCCACCGCCGCCTTGTCGACCGGCCGGGTATACACGTTGTAGGGCGCGCCCTGCTGCACGATCCTGCCGCGCCGCATCAAAGCAATCTCGTCCGCCATGCGCATGGCCTCTTCGGGCTCGTGCGTGACCAGCAGCACGGCGGCGTCCTCTTCCTTGAGGATGGCCAGCGTCTCGTCGCGGATGCCATCGCGCAGACGGTTGTCGAGGCCCGAGAACGGCTCGTCCATCAGCATGATCCGGGGACGCGGCGCCAGCGCACGGGCCAGCGCGACCCGCTGTTGCTCGCCCCCCGACAACTGATGAGGAAACCCGTCGACATAGCGCAGCAGGTCCACCTTGCCCAACAACTCCTCGACGCGGGCGCGTTTCTCGTCCTTGCCGCCCTTCAGGCCGAAGGCCACGTTGTCGGCCACGCTCAGGTGCGGGAACAGGGCGAAGTCCTGGAACATCAGCCCGATCTCGCGCCGTTCGGGCGGCACGCGGAACACGGTGTCGCAGATCAGCTTGCCGTCGACATAGATCTCGCCGGACTCCTGCATCTCGACCCCGGCGATCGCCCGCAACGTGGTGGATTTGCCGCAGCCCGACGGGCCCAGCAGACAGGTCACCTGCCCCGCCTGAACGGTCAGCGAGACATCATCCACCACCGTGCGCCCGCCGAACCGGCAGACCAGATTGCGGATTTCCAATCGCGGAGGAGCTGTATTGATTGCCACCGACGGACCCCAATTGCCTTTTCCCGATCAAATTCATCGGGCTTGCGTCGGGATAACAACCCGGCCCATCGGGCGCAAGAGAGGCCTATGCCAGCAGCTCGAACGACACGCCCGCGCGGACACGGCCGTTGACTTGAACCTCAAGCCTGTGCGGCCCCGGGACCAGCCGAAACGTGGTGGCGTCGCCCTTGAGCTTGTGCCGCTTGCTCAGCTGCAGGCGGCCATCTGACAGATTGGCTTGCTTGAGCTTGTGAACCTTGGGTGAGATTTTTCCCCCAGATCGCTGAAAATGAACGATATAGTCGATCAATACCGGTTGATCATCGGGGCCTGAAACCGAGACGGTGAACTCCAGAACGCCGCCGATACGGGCGTCGCCATTCACCGCAACATCCACCTCCAGCGGCGCGTCGGGATCATAGCCCAGCAGCGCCATCGCCCCGCCATGGCCGGACTTGACCAGCCCGCGCAGCGCATGTGCGGTGATCCACCGCATCTCGTCAGTGTCTTGCGCGCCCGAGGCATGCCACGCCTTCAGGCGGTTCAGCGCCAGGTCAGGGTCTTTCTTGGTGATGTCGTTGAGATGGTTCGCTACCGACCGCGTGACATAGCGCGTCGGGTCCGAATGCAACCGATCCAGCAGCGGCAGCGGGTCGGTCAGGTCCAGCCCGACCGCCTGCCCCCAAGGCAGCCGCGGGCGCGTGCCTTCGGAGACCAGCCGCCGGACGTGATAGCTGGAATGCCTACACCAGTCCTGCATCCGGTCCAGCACCAGATCGGGATGGCTGTTCAGAAAGGGCCGGATCGCCCATTCCATCGAAAACCGCTGGGTCAGCTCCGCAAGGACATCCAGTGCCAGGTCGGGATGGTCCGCGCCGACCTGCGCCACCCAGTCACCCAGCGGGGCGAAGATGAAGTCACCGAAATCGTCATCGCTAAGGGACGGATCCAGAGGCGGCGGCAAGGCGCGCAGGATCACCGGGGCTACGTCGGGCAGCGCGCCGGGAAAGGCCGCATGCAAACAATCGGCAATCCACGCGATCCGCTGCTTCAGCTCCAGCTCCGGCAGGCGCGACATGACCCGCGCGTGGAACGCGTCGCCGTCAAAACCGGCGTCGGCCTGCGTGAACAAGCCGGCCAGGTAACGGGTCTTTTCCGCGTTGAACAGTTGATCCTTCAGCGAAAACCCCTGCGCCACGGTCACATCGTCAGGTTGGTCGCCCCGCCATCCAGCAGGATGTTCTGCCCGACGACGAACCCGGCATGCTGCGAGCAGAGAAAGGCGCAGGCCGCGCCGAATTCCTGCCGCGTCCCGTAACGCCGCGCCGGGATCGTGGCCGCGCGTTCGGCCCGTGCCTCGTCCAGCGAGATTCCCTTTTGCTGCGCGACGCCACTATCCAGCGAATCCGCACGGTCGGTGGCGTGGATGCCCGGCAGCAGGTTGTTGATCGTCACGCCATAGGGCGCCACCTGCCGCGCGGTTCCGGCCACATAGCCGGTCAGCCCGGTGCGCGCCGCGTTCGACAGACCCAGCACCGCGATCGGCGCCCGCACGGATTGCGAGGTGATGTTGACCACGCGGCCCCAACCCTTGTCCATCATCGACGGCAAAAGCGCCTTCATGAAGGCGATCGGCGTCAGCATGTTGGCATCCAGCGCCTTGATGAAATCCTCGCGGTCCCAGTCCGACCACAGACCAGGCGGCGGGCCACCGGCGTTTGTCACAAGGATATCAACGCCCTGCGCGGCCTCGATCACCTGCGCCTGACCGTCGGGCGTGGTCACATCGCAGGCCACGGTCTGCACCTCGACGCCATGTTCGGCGCGCAACCGGTCGGCCTGGGCCTCCAGCGCGTCAGGCCCGCGCGCATTCATCACCAGATCGACGCCCTCGGCCGCCAGCGCCTCGGCGCAGCCCAGCCCCAAGCCCTTGCTGCTGGCACAGACCAGCGCGCGTTTTCCTTTGATTCCCAGATCCATCTGATCCCCCCTGTTTGTTGTTGCCCGCATGTCTAGCACCGGCTAGGCAAGGAAGACCAGATTGGCAGCGGCAAATCAGTAGAAGAACTCTTCGCGTACGATCTTTCCATCTGCCACGTGATAGACGCCGACCTCTTTCATATCAAAGACTTCACCGGTTTCCTTCACCTTGCCCTGAACCTCGAAGATCACGGCGAAGCGGTCTTCGCCGTGCAGGAACGGCTCGCTGACCGACGCGCCCGACACCTCGTGCGCGCCTTCCCACCAGTCGTGCTTGCCTCGGATGCCTTCAATGCCGTGGGTCTCGCGGCCCATGCCCTGCATGTCCATCGCTTCGACCGAAACGGCATCGGGCGCATACAGTTTTTCCAGATTTTCCTTGGCGCGGTCCTCGCGGCAGCCGGCCACCAGCTCCTGAGCGATTTCTTTCAAATTCATTGGTCCACTCCATTATTTGTTCACTATATGTTCTTCGTCGCACATCCGCCCGATTCGAACCACCCCCTTTGTCTTGCCTCGGCAGGATTCCCCGCCTATACGCGCGGTCATGCTTGATACCGCCTCGAACCAACCCACCCTGCCGCCCGAGATCGCCCGGCGCCGAACCTTTGCCATCATCTCGCACCCGGATGCGGGCAAGACGACCCTGACCGAAAAGTTTCTTCTGTATGGCGGCGCCATCCAGATGGCCGGACAGGTGCGCGCCAAGGGTGAGGCGCGGCGCACGCGGTCGGACTTCATGCAGATGGAAAAGGACCGGGGCATTTCGGTCTCGGCCTCGGCCATGTCGTTTGACTATGGCCCCTACCGGTTCAACCTCGTCGATACGCCCGGCCACTCGGACTTCTCCGAAGACACCTATCGCACCCTGACCGCCGTTGACGCCGCGGTCATGGTGATCGACGGGGCCAAGGGCGTGGAAAGCCAGACGCAGAAGCTGTTCGAAGTCTGCCGCCTGCGCGACTTGCCCATCCTGACCTTCTGCAACAAGATGGACCGCGAAAGCCGCGATACGTACGAGATCATCGACGAGATCCAGGAGATGCTGGCCATCGACGTGACCCCGGCCAGCTGGCCCATCGGCATGGGGCGCGATTTCATCGGCTGCTATGACATGCTGCGCGACCGGCTGGAGCTGATGGACCGCGCCGACCGCAACAGGGTGGCCGAAAGCATTGAGATCAACGGGCTGGAAGACCCCAAGCTGGCCGAGCACGTACCCGCGCATCTGCTGGAGAAGCTGCTGGAAGAGGTCGAGATGGCGCGCGAACTGCTGCCCGCGCTGGACCCGCAGGCGGTTCTGGAAGGGCATATGACCCCGATCTGGTTCGGATCGGCCATCAACTCTTTCGGCGTCAAGGAACTGATGGAGGGTATCGGCCAATATGGCCCGCAGCCGCAGGTGCAATCGGCCGAACCGCGCCAGATTTCGCCGGACGAAAAGAAGGTGGCGGGCTTTGTCTTCAAGGTGCAGGCCAACATGGACCCCAAGCACCGCGACCGGGTGGCCTTTGTCCGCATGGCCAGCGGCCATTTCAAGCGCGGCATGAAGCTGACCCATGTGCGCACCAAGAAGCCCATGGCGGTGTCGAACCCGGTGCTGTTCCTCGCATCCGACCGGGAACTGGCCGAAGAGGCTTGGGCCGGCGACATCATCGGCATCCCCAACCACGGACAGTTGCGCATCGGCGACACTCTGACCGAGGGCGAGGCGATCCGCGTGACCGGCATCCCGTCCTTCGCGCCCGAACTGCTGCAGGGCGTGCGCGCCGGTGACCCGATGAAGGCCAAGCATCTGGAAAAGGCACTGATGCAGTTTGCCGAGGAAGGCGCGGCCAAGGTTTTCAAGCCGTCGATCGGCTCGGGCTTCATCGTCGGCGTGGTGGGGGCGTTGCAATTCGAAGTGCTGGCCAGCCGGATCGAGCTGGAATACGGCCTGCCCGTCCGGTTCGAGGCCTCGCAATTCACCAGTGCGCGCTGGGTGTCGGGCGACAAGGCCGAGATCGAGAGGTTCGTCAATGCCAACAAGCAGCACATCGCCCATGACCACGATGGCGACATCGTCTATCTGACCCGGCTTCAGTGGGACATCGACCGCGTGGTGCGCGACTATCCCAAACTGTCCTTGACCGCGACCAAGGAGATGATGACGTAATATCAACGGGTTTGTGATCCGGCCCGGACCGGATTGGGCGGTATACTGCCGTCGGACACAGCGCGGAGGATGCGGCATGAACAGGCTTCTGGGCACGGTTGGACGCGCACTGTCGCGGTTCATCGAAAAGCCGCTCAAAGGGTATCAGAGCTTTTCGACCACCACGCCCGAACGCCTGCGCCGCACCCTGCGGCCCTGCGACGTGCTGCTGGTCGAGGGCAACAGCCGGGTCGCCTCGGCGATCAAGTATCTCACCAACTCGACCTGGTCGCATGTGGCCTTCTACGCCGGGGGCGACGACCCCGACACCCAGATGATCGAGGCCGACCTGCAAGAGGGCGTGCGCGCGGTTCCGGTTTCACATTTCGCCCATCTCAATACTCGTATCTGCCGCCCCATCGGCCTGACCCCGGAAGACGAGGCGCAGATCATCGCCTTCATGCGCGGCAGTATCGGCAAGACCTATGACCTAAAGAACATCTTCGACCTGCTGCGGTATCTGCTTCCGAACCCGCCGGTTCCGGCCCGTTTTCGCCGCAAGATGCTGGAACTGGGCTCGGGTGACCCGACCCGCGCCATCTGCTCGACCCTGATCGCCGAGGCGTTCCAGAGCGTACGCTATCCGATCCTGCCGGTCCTGACCGAAGACTGCGACGCCGGCCAGGCCCGCGAGATCCTTAGCATCCGGCACCATTCGCTGTTCGCCCCGCGCGACTTTGACCTGTCGCCCTATTTCCGCATCGTGAAACCGACGATCGAATACGGGTTCGACTATCGCACCCTGACCTGGTCGGACCGCCCGCCCGGGCTCGATGCTCTGCCATCCGAACCCAACCGCAGCGCCGTGACATGACGACTGCGCCCGACCGGGCCTCGCCGCCTCGGGGGATGCCGTCGATGGTCGCCGGTCCACTTCCGACATCCTCGTCCGTGTCGCCCCTCATCTGAATGCGGGGCGTGCCACATCCACCTCGATGAGCACGCCCGTAAGACCTTTCGCACTCTGCGCAGCTTTTTCGACGAACCCGGCCGTGCCGACCCGAAGGTGTGCGGGGCATGATCCTGCACAGGCCGCTGGAACTCTAGGCGAAACCACTGAAAAACTTCCCCGGAAGTTGCTGAATTGTCGCGCCAAAAGCCCAATCACAGATGACGGCCACACATGAAGGCGACTTCATTTGACCCTGCCACACCTTTTTGTTATGTCCGCATCCAAGCCGAAACGCGCATGGTGCGCATGGCCATCCGGGCCCGGCATTTTTCATACGCGCGGGCCAGGTCAGTGTCCGCATGAACCGGACATACATGACGAAATTCACCGATCTGAACCTGAACCCGAAGGTCCTCAAAGCTATTGAGGAAGCCGGCTACGAAACCCCGACCCCGATCCAGGAAGGCGCCATTCCACCGGCGCTGGAAGGGCGAGACGTTCTGGGTATCGCCCAAACCGGCACAGGCAAGACCGCCAGCTTCACCCTGCCGATGATCACCCTGCTGGCGCGCGGCCGCGCCCGGGCGCGGATGCCGCGTTCGCTGGTGCTGTGCCCGACGCGGGAACTGGCGGCGCAGGTGGCGGAAAACTTCGACACCTACACCAAGCACCTGAAGCTGACCAAAGCGCTGCTGATCGGCGGCGTCAGCTTCAAAGAACAAGAGGCCCTGATCGACCGCGGCGTCGACGTGCTGATCGCCACGCCCGGCCGTCTGCTGGACCATTTCGAACGCGGCAAGCTGCTGCTGACCGGCGTGCAGATCATGGTCGTGGACGAGGCTGACCGGATGCTGGACATGGGGTTCATTCCCGATATCGAACGCATCTTCTCGCTGACGCCCTTTACCCGTCAGACGCTGTTCTTCTCGGCCACCATGGCGCCCGAGATCGAGCGGATCACCGACACTTTCCTGTCGGCCCCGGCCCGGATCGAAGTGGCTCGTCAGGCCACCGCGTCCGAGACCATCGAACAGGGTGTCGTGATGGTCAAAGGCGGCCGCCGTGACCGCGAGGGCAGCACCAAGCGCAAGGTCCTACGCGCACTGATCGATGCCGAAGGTGACAAATGCACCAACGCCATCATCTTCTGCAACCGCAAGACCGATGTGGATATCACCGCGAAATCGCTCAAGAAATATGGTTACAACGCCGCGCCGATCCACGGCGATCTGGACCAGTCGCAGCGGATGAAAACGCTGGACGGGTTCCGAGAGGGCTCAGTACGTTTGCTGGTGGCGTCTGACGTGGCCGCGCGCGGGCTCGACATTCCGTCGGTCAGCCATGTGTTCAACTTCGACGTGCCCAGCCACCCCGAGGATTATGTGCACCGCATCGGCCGCACCGGCCGCGCCGGGCGCGAGGGCAAGGCGATCACCATCTGCTCGGCCCGCGATGAAAAGGCGCTGGATGCGATCGAGAAGCTGATCCAGAAAGAAATCCCGCGTCTGGACAACCCGGTTCAGGCCGAACCGGCCGAGGCCGAGGACAAAAAGCCCGAAAAGAAATCGCGCGCCTCGACCCGCAAGGATGAGGGCAAGAAAGACAAGCCCGCCAAGGACGCCGCCCCGAACGACAAACCTGCCAAGGAAAAACGTGGCAAGGGACGTGGGCGCCGCGACGATGGCGGAACGGCCGTCGTGGGCATGGGCGATCATCTGCCCAGCTTCATCGCTCTCAGCTTTGACGAACGCCGCGCGGGCTGACCGGCCTGCATGGCAAAAAGATCAGAAGGCGCACGGACCTCCGTGCGCCTTTTTACATCTCAGATCGCTGCGACCAGGATCAGGATCGAGAGGCCCAGCAGGACCATCCCCGCAATCTCGCGCCGTGTCACCGTCTCGCGGAAGACCAGGACTGAGGCCATGAGGCTGAAAATCAGCTCCACCTGCCCCAGCGCCTTGACGTAGGCCGCGTTCTGCAGGCTGAAAGCCCAGAACCAGCAGAACGACCCGCCCAGGCTGGTCAGCCCGACGAAGATGCCGGTGCGCCGCGTGTCCCACACCGCGCGCAGCTCGGCCCGGTCGCGCCAAACCAGCCACAGCGCCATCGACAGGAACTGGATCGAGACCACGACCGCCAGCGTCACCAGCGCCCGGAACCAAGCCTCGCCATCGCCCAGTTGCAGCGACGCGCCGCGATAGCTGACCGCAGAAAAGGCGAACAAGACGCCCGACCCCAACCCCAGTTGCGAGGCGCGGTTGGTCAGGTGACGCCACCACGCCCCACTGCCGCCCGGCGTTTTCGACAACAGCAGAACCGCCAGCAACCCCAGCAGGATGGCCCCGAACGCACCGGCCGAGACCCGGTCTCCCAGCACGATGAAACCGACGATGGCGGTCTGGATCACCTCGGTTTTCTTGAAGGTGATGCCGACGGCAAAGTTGCGCTGCTTGAACAGCGCCACGACGCAGATCGTAGCGAGGATCTGAGACACCCCACCGATGGCGGCATAGAGCCAGAACAGAGGCGGCAGCGCCGGCAGCGGCAGACCGCTGAGCCGCATCGCCCCCGCCAACCCCAGCAGCACCAGAGGCATCGAATAGGCAAAGCGCGCAAAGGTCGCGCCGGTCGCCGACAGCTTCACGCTGCTCAGCGATTTCTGCAGCATGAAGCGCACCGTCTGAAAGGTGGCGGCGGCCAAGGTCACTGGAATCCACAAACTCATGGCTTCCCTTCTGTCGTCAAATCAGGGTTTTGGCCAGAGCGGATGCGCCACCGGATCCTTGGCGCGCCAGAAATACTGGCGGAAGACCTGCCCGTACGAGCGATAGACATAGGCCTCGTTGCAGGCCAGATAGCGCTCTTTCCCTCGGCGATAGAGCGCGGGCAGTCTATACCATGGCGCCGCCGGGTTCATGTGATGAACGACATGCAAGTTGTTGTTCAGAAACAGAAAGGCAAGCGGTCCGCGGTCTTCGACGATAACCGTGCGGGCACGTGATTTCTCGTGCGCTCGATGTTCCAGAAAGGTGCGGATCTTGACCAGCGCCAGCCCCAGATAGGCCGCCAGAACAAAGGCCCAGACAGGCATCGCTGATTGCGCCACGATCCACAGAACCGCCGCCGCGCCCGGCAGATGCAGGGCCCAGGCCAGCCAGATGTCGCGGTCCCCGCGTACCGCGCCGCGCCAGTCGTCGCGCATAAAGGCCAACTGGCCGATGATCGGACCCAGCACCATGCGCCCCAACAGCGTGTTGTTCGCCTGATAGACCCACCGCTGCCAGCGCGGCAGCCTGATCCAGACCGCCGGGTCCAGATAGTTGGATTCCGGATCGTCGTAAGGGTCGGTCAGGTTGGCATCCTGATGGTGCGCCAGATGCAGATCGCGGAAGCGGTTGTAGGGGATGAACAGGGTCAGCGGCAGCGCCATCAGCGCCTCGTTCAGCCACTTTGCGCGGAACGGATGGCCGTGCAACGCCTCATGCGTAAGGGATGAGTGCAGCGCCGCGACACCACCCATCATCGGCACCGCCAGCCAGAGCGACCACGCCGCCACACCGAAAATCGCGATCAGCCAAAGGGCATAGCAGGCAACGATCAGCGCAAAGGTCGGCCATTCGGGGGACTTGGGAGTGGTCGCCTCAGCCATGCCGTCCCCAGGAGATTCCGGCCCAGATGCGTTCGTAAATCACGTAGAGCGTCAGGCCGATGGCCGTGTTCACCACCGCCAATGCGCCGCCGACAGCGGCCGAGCCGGTGGCGATCAGCCCCACCACGGTCATGACCGCAAGGCCCATCGCATTCCAAATGATTGCTTTCACGACAGATCTTCGCCGCGTTTCCATTCCGGTCCCCAGTCTTTTTTGCTTTTCACCAAAGCGTTACCTGCCAGTGGCGCTGTCGAGAATTCCGAATATGATTAACAAATCTCAGCGTCCGTGATATTTATCATCAAATGCAGGAAAATTTCGACAAACGAGACCGCGCCGCGCAGTTCCGTCTGCGCCTGGCCCGAGCGATGGCGCAGCGGAACATTAGCCAAAGCGCGCTGGCGCGCACCATCGGGGTCGATCGCTCGACCGTTTCCCAGTTGCTGACCGATACGGGCGCACGCCTGCCCAACGCCCATGTTGTGGGCAGCTGCGCCTCGGCTCTGGGGGTGTCGGCGGATTGGTTGCTCAGCCTCTCGGACCGTCCTGAAAGCGCGGCCGAGCTGCTGGCCAGCTCGCTCACCATGACCGAGGCACCCCGCGCGCTGGTCGATGAGCGCATCTTTGAATGGCACCAGCAGGCCGCGGGTTACAAGATCCGCTATGTTCCGGCCACTCTGCCCGACATGCTGAAAACCCGCGCCGTGCTGGAATGGGAATACGCGCCGCATCTGGGCCGAACCGCCGACCAGGCCATCGGCGCCTCCGAGGACCGCCTGACCTGGATGCGCGGTGCCCAGTCCGATTATGAAATCGCTATGCCGCTGTATGAGATTCAAAGCTTTGCCCATGGCACCGGCTATTATGATGGACTGCCCCTGCAGGCGCGGCTGGACCAGATCGATCACATGCTCGAGCTGTGCGAGCAGCTGTATCCGCGTATGCGCATCTACCTGTTCGATGCCAAGCGGCTCTATTCCGCGCCGGTTACCATCTTTGGTCCGCTGCTATGCGTGTTCTATGTCGGCAGCCATTACATGGCCTTTCGCGACCGGGACCGGATCGAGGTTTTTACGCGGCATTTCGATACCTTGGTCCGCGAAGCCGATCTGACCGCCCGGCATTTCCCGACCCATCTGCGCCAACTGCGCGCCGCCATTTCGGCGGGGTGACACCAGTCCACAGGTGCAATTTCCCACCCGATCCCCTATAGTGAGGTGCGCGAAAATCCGAACGATCCGACCCAAAGGAGGATATCAGGAATGGACGCTCTCAAAACCGCTCAATACGCGCGCGCCCTCTACTCGGCGCATGGCGACAAGGCCGAGGCCGAAGCCGCCCAGAAAGCCCGCGAATTCGAAGCCGCCGGAAACGTGGAAGAGGCACAGAACTGGCAGGCCGTTCGCGCCTCGATCCGCCAGATGCGCGGCCCCAACCAGGGCTAGAGCTTGGGGTCGGGGTTCACGGTATGCCCATCGACGGCAATGACCTGGCCCGACACCAACCGTGCCGCATCCGAGGCCAGGAACACCGCCATGGCGGCAATGTCATGGGCTTCGACGAAGCGGCCCATCGAAGTGCCCGCCGCATAGCCCTGATAGACCTGATCGCGGGTCATGCCCTTGGCGGCCGCTTCGCGCTGCAGCACGCCCTCCATCCGCGGGCCTTCCACCGCGCCGGGGCAGATCACGTTGCACCGTACGCCGTGCGGCCCCAGTTCCATCGCCAGGGTCTTGCCCAGTCCGATCACCGCCCATTTCGCCGCCGCATAGGGCGCACGGTTGGGATAGCCGTACTGCCCGGCGGTCGAGGATGTGATCAGCACCACGCCGCGCCCCTGCCGTTTGAGCATCCGCGCCGCGTATTTCGCGCACAGAAACGCCCCATCCAGATTGACGGAAATACATTTTTGCCAATCGCTTAGCGCAACATCCTCGACCAATGCGGTCGGCCCCGCGATACCCGCATTCGCGCACAGAACGTCCATACCGCCCCACTGCGCCGCGATCTCGCCGAACAGCGCTGCGACGGCGGCCTCATCCGACACATTGACCTGCGACCGCCCCCAGTGATCCGGGCAGGCCTGAAGCGCCTCGGCGTCCACATCCGCCACCCAGACCTGAGCGCCGGCGGCGTCGAACGCCTCAGCCATCGCGCGCCCCACGCCCGAGGCGCCGGCGGTGATCACAACCCGCCCGGTCATACCGGTTTGCGGATCGCCGCCCCTGCGCCCTCGGGATAGGGCAACCCGGCCTGCGCTTCGGCGATGCGGGCCATCGCGGCTTCGATCTGCGGAGACGGCGCACAGGGCCGACGGGTTTCCAGGCTGACATGCAGCAGAAAGCTCTCGCCCGTGGCCAGCAATTTGTCGCCCTCGTACATGCTGTGGAACAGGTGCAGCTTCTTGCCCTCGCCCAACAACATCTGCGTGCGCACCTCGATTTTCGCCCCGGCATGGGCCTCGTCCAGATACCGGATGTGATTTTCAGCGGTGAAATAGCTGCCGCCCGAGGCGATGTAGTCGGCATCGCAGCCGATGATTTCCATGAAGCGGTCGGTCGCGGCAGCAAAGGCCTCGAGATATCGCGCCTCGTTCATGTGACCGTTGTAGTCGGTCCAGTCCAGCGGCACCGCGCGGGCCAGCGTCAGGATCGGCTGGCTCAGGTCTGCCTGATCCAGCGTCGGCAGGGCACCCGGCTTCAGCAGCGCGTCATACTGGTTCAGTACTGCCCCCGCGCCCCAGTCGCGCGCCTTCAACGCCCGCATCATGCCCACCAGATTGTTGTCACGAATCCGCTCCAGCTCGCGGATCGAGTGCATCCCCGATTGCGCGTCCGACTGGTCGGCGATCATGTCGACCAACGCGTCGGTGAACTCGGGCACGTCCATCAGCTTGGTCCAGGGCCATTTCAGCGCTGGCCCGAACTGGGCCATGAAATGCCGCATCCCGGCCTCGCCCCCAGCCACACGATAGGTTTCGAACAGGCCCATCTGCGCCCAACGGATGCCAAAGCCCATGCGGATCGCCTCGTCCACCTCCTCGGTCGTGGCCACGCCGTCCTTGACCAGCCACAGCGCCTCGCGCCAGACGGCCTCGAGGAACCGGTCGGCGATATGCGCGTCGATCTCCTTGCGGACCTGCAGCGGGAAGAATCCGACCGAGCGCAACACGTCCTTGGCCTGCGCGACCAGTTCGGGCGAGTTGGCGGCCGAGGGCACCAGCTCGACCAGCGGCAGCAGATAGACCGGGTTGAACGGGTGCGTCACCACAATCTGTTCGGGCCGCAACGCGCCTTCCTGCAGCTCGGACGGCTTGAACCCGCTGGTCGAGGACCCGATGATCGCCCCCGGATCGCAGGCCTCCTGCAGCCCCTTGTAAACCTTCAGCTTCAGGTCCAGCCGCTCGGGCACGCTCTCCTGTATCCAAGTGGCCCCCTGCACCGCGTCGGCCATGTCGCCGTGAAAGCTCAGCGCGCCCATGGGCGGCAGCGGTACATCGCTCAGCCCGGGCAACGACCGCCGCGCGTTGTCTAGGACCTCGCCGATCTTGCGCTCGGCTTCGGGGTCCGGGTCAAACACCCGCGCGTTCCAGCCATTCAGCAGAAACCGCGCGGCCCATCCGCCGCCGATCACGCCACCACCGATGATCGCTGCCGTCTTCATCTTCTCTCCTTCGCCCCAAGCGTCCACACGGCATCTGGGGCCATCGTTGTTTGACAGAATTTCCGAGGGTCGCCCCGCTCGTCAGGTTGCCACAGGCGCCCGTTTGACCAATCCCAACTTCTTGCGCACTTCAGCCGGGCCGATCACCCGCGCGCCCATGTTCGCGATGATTGTTCCGGCGCGTTCGACCAGTTGCCAGTTTTCAGCCAGCACCCCCTTGTCCAGCCACAGGTTATCCTCGAGCCCCACGCGCACGTTGCCGCCCGCCAAAACCGAGGCCGCCACGTAGGCCATCTGATGCCGCCCCAGCGAGAACGCGCTGAAGGTCCAGTCGTCGGGCACGTTGTTCACCATCGCCATGAAGGTGTTCAGGTCATCCGGCGCGCCCCACGGGACGCCCATGCACAGCTGCACCAGCGCATTCGGGGCCAGAACGCCCTCTTTCACCAGTTGCTTGGCAAACCACAGATGCCCAGTGTCAAAGGCCTCGATCTCGGGCTTCACGCCCAGATCGGTCATCATCTGCCCCATCGCCCGCAACGCGCCAGGCGTGTTGGTCATCACGTAGTCGGCCTCGGCAAAGTTCATCGTGCCGCAATCCAGGGTGCAGATTTCGGGCAGACACTCGGCCACATGCGCCACCCGTTCCGAGGCACCGATCATGTCGGTCCCCTCGGCCACGGGAAACGGGGCTTCGACCCCGCCGAACACGATGTCGCCACCCATGCCGGCGGTCAGGTTCAGAACCACGTCCACTTCGGCATCGCGGATGCGGTCGGTCACCTCGCGATACAGGTCCAGACGGCGGCTGGGCGCGCCGGTTTCGGGGTCGCGCACATGGCAATGCACCACCGCCGCCCCGGCCTTGGCGGCCGCGATGGCGCTGTCGGCGATCTGCTTGGGTGAACGCGGCACATGCGGGCTGCGATCCTGCGTCCCGCCCGAGCCGGTCACGGCGCAGGTGATGAAAACTTCGCGGTTCATTTCCAAAGGCATGGTGTTATCCCCAGTTTATACCGGGCTTCGCCATGGGTTTTCCCCAGGCTTCTCCCCGGATTCCGATTTGCGTCTGGCCCCGACTCTGGCGCAGCCTTGAGCAGACAACTTGCCAGAATGCGAATCAGACTTGATGAAATCCGCAAAAAACATCCTCCAGCCCGAGCACCGCGCGCTGAAAACCGCCGTTCTGGTGCTGGACGAGTGCAACACGCTCAGCTTTGCCTCGGCGGTGGACCCGATGCGCGCCGCCAACCGGCTGGCCGACCGCCCAGCCTTCGACTGGGACTACGTGACCGCAACGCCCGAGCCGGCGATGCTGACCAGCGCATTGCAAGTGCCGGGCATCCCGCTCGCGCGTCTCGACCACTGCGACCTGATGATCGTGATCGCGGGATTCAATCTGGTGCGCCACGCCACGCCCAGCCTTCTGGCCGGGCTGCGTCGCATCGCCAATACCGGTGCCACGATGGCGGGCATTGACGGAGGCCCATGGCTGCTGGCCGAAGCAGGGCTGCTTGACGGTCACGCCGCCACCACCCATTGGGAGGATCTCGAGACCTTCGCCACCCGTTTCCCCGAAGTCGACGTGCGCCCCGATCGGTTCACCGTGTCCGGCAACCGCCTGACCTCGGGCGGCGCGATCCCCGCGGTCGAGATGATGCTGCATGTCATCGCCGCCCGCCATGGCGCCGGCTTCGCGGCCCGGGTCTCGGGCCTGTTTCTTTACGAAGGTGCCCCCGAACCCGGCAGACCGCAGAGCCGCACTGGCGCACCGCACCGCCACAGCGCCCTGACCGCCCGCGCCAACGCGATCATGCAGGCCTCGCTAGATGACCCGCTGCCCCTGGCCGACATCGCAAAGGCCCTGGGAACCAGCCCGCGCACCCTGCAGCAACAGTTCCGCCTGCGGCTGAATACCACGCCGCAGGACCACTACCTGCAACTGCGCCTTGCCGAGGCCCGCCGTCTGGTCACCGACACCGACATGCCGCTGATGGACGTGGCGCAAGCCACGGGGTTCACGTCACAATCCAGCTTTGCGCGCGCGTTCCGCACCGCGCACGGGCAGTCCGCCCGTGACCTCAGACAAGACCGCACCCAGCCCACTCATCACTGACGCGCGCAAGCTTCATCTGGCAAAAAAATATCCCTGGGGAGTCGCCAAGGGCGACGGGGGCAGCGCCCCCATCGCCTAATACGGCATCGGATGCGCGCGATGGGCCGCGTTGATCTCGGCCAAAATCTCATCCGACAGCACGACATCCCGCCCCTCCAGGATCCGCTCCAGCTGCACCTGCGTGGTCGCGCCGAAGATGACCGAGGTCATGAACGGCCGCGCCTGGCACCAGGCCAGCGCCATGTGCACCGGGTCCAGCCCGTGTTTCGCGGCAATCGCCAGATAGGCCTCGACCGCGTCGAACACCCGGTCACCCTTGCGCCCGCCCATCTGCGGCACGATTGACATGCGCGATCCCTCGGGCACCGCCCCGCCCTGATACTTGCCGGTCAGAAATCCGGCGGCCAGAGGCGAGAAGGCCAGCAGACCAACATCCTCATAGGCACTCAGCTCGGCCATGTCGGTGTCATACAGGCGGCACAGCAGGGAATACTCGTTCTGGACCGACGCCACCCGTGGTGCCCCCAACTCGTCGGACAGGCGCAGCCACTGGGCGGTGCCCCAGGCGCTTTCATTCGACAGGCCGAAGGCGCGGATATTGCCCTTGTCCACCTGCGACTGCAGCGCCTCGAGGCATTCGCGCATGTTGTCCAGAACCGCCTGCCGATCACCGCCTGACGGGTCGTAGTCCCAATTCTGTCGGAACATGTAGCTGCCGCGGTTGGGCCAGTGGAACTGATAGAGGTCGATGTAATCGGTCCGCAGACGCCGCAGAGACCCCTCGATGGCGCCCGGGATGGTCGCAGCCGAGATCGGCGCACCATCCCGCACGGCGGCCAGGCCCTCCCCCGAATGCTTGGTCGCCAGAACATACTCGGCCCTCCGCGCCGGATGGGCGGCGTTCCAATTGCCCAGAATCTCCTCAGTGCGGCCGATCGTGTCCTTCGACACCGGGTTCACCGGGTACATTTCGGCGGTATCGACGAAATTGATCCCCGCCGCCAGTGCCGTGTCCATCTGCCGATGCGCGTCGGCCTCGGCGGTTTGTGTGCCGAAAGTCATCGTGCCTAGGCACAGGTCCGACACCTCGATCCCCGTGCGGCCCAAAGGCTTCAACTTCATTGCAATCTCTCCTGTCCTCGCGGGCGGTCGCACCGCCCGTGGCCGCATCACCCGGATTCGGCCTTTTTCTCCCAACGGCCCGACTCCTCGGACCAGTACTGGGCGGCGCAGCCCGCCCCGGTCAACGTCTTCCACTGCCCCCGCGCATGATCCAGCGCCTGCGGATCGTTCCCGTCGAACAGGATGCAGACCCGCTCCAACGCAGTCACCTCGTCGGCGGTCACATCGGCCCCGTCCACCGCCATCAGACAGGCCGGGTGGTTGGCGGCCTCGGGTCCGGTGGTCAGCAGGATGGGCTGCATCGCGTCATGCGGCCCGCCCGCGCGACCATGCGGCAGAAACGATTCCTCGGGGCCCAGCCACAGCCTTTCGTCCAGCCAGTCCATCCGCGCGGGGTCTGTGCCCCGCACGGCAATCCGCCACCCGGCCTGCCGCGCCTTGTCCAGCAGCACCGGCAAGGTGTGCTCCAGCGGGTGACGGGTCAGGTGGTAGAAATAGACGGCGCCCATCGGCCTACTCGAAATTGTCCTGCACGAAGCGGTTCAGCGCCCGCACGCCCCATCCGGTCGCGCCTTTGGGCGCATAGTCGGTTTCCTTCGCCACCGAGGCCACACCGGCGATGTCCAGATGGATCCAGGGCGTGTCTTCTTTGACGAAACGCTGCAGGAACTGCGCCGCGGTGATCGACCCGGCGGGCCGGCCGCCCACGTTCTTGATGTCGGCGATGCGGGACTCCAGCTGCTTGTCATAGGCCTCGCCCAGCGGCATCCGCCACGCGCCTTCGTCCTCGGCCCGGGCCGCCTTCAGGAACGCGCCGCAGAAGGTGTCGTTGTTGGAAAACACGCCTGCGTTTTCATGCCCCAGCCCGATGATGATGGCGCCGGTCAGGGTTGCCAGATCTATCATGCCCACCGGTTTGAACCGCTCCTGTGCGTACCACATTACGTCGCACAGCACCAATCGGCCCTCGGCGTCGGTGTTGATGATCTCGACCGTGTCGCCCTTCATCGACTTGACCACGTCGCCCGGGCGAATGGCATTGCCCGAGGGCATGTTCTCGACCAGCCCGACCAGACCCACGACATTGGCCTTGGCGTTGCGCTTGGCCAGCGCGCGCATGGTGCCGGCCACGACCCCGGCTCCGCCCATATCCATGGTCATGTCTTCCATCCCAGCCGCGGGCTTCAGGGAAATCCCGCCGGTGTCGAACACGACCCCCTTGCCCACCAGCGCCAGCGGCGCGTCATCGGCGTCGCCGCCGTTCCACTGCATCACCACCACCTTGGATGGGCTGTGCGACCCCTGTCCGACGCTCAGCAAGGTGCGCATGCCCAGCTTGGTCAGATCGTCCTCGTCCAGCACCTCGACCTTAAGGCCCAGATCTTCCATCTCTTTCAGACGGTCGGCGAATTCGGTGGTGGTCAGCACATTGGCCGGTTCATTGGTCAGGTCACGGGTCATGCGCACGCCATCGGCCACCGCATACAAGGGCGCGAACGCGGCCTCGGCATCGTCGGCCTTGACATGGCAGATGGTCACGGTGCCCTGCGCGTCATCCGCGTCGGCCTTGGTTTTGTGCGCATCGAACGCATAGCTGCGCAAAGCGATGCCCATGGCCAGATCCTCGACCCGCGCTTGGTTGCCCGCCATCACCAGCAGATCCTTGCCCGCGGCCAACTTGGCCAGCGCGGCGCCGCCTTTGCGCGCCTCGTCCGCGTCGGCGCGGCGCGGCAGGACCAGCACGTCCAGCGCCTCGGCCGCCATGCCGCAGGGCCACGCCAACGAGATCACCTCCCCCGTCTTGGCCTTGCCGAACCGCGCACTTTCAATCAGCCGGGCAATGGCCCCGCGTGTCAGCCGGTTGGCCCGGCGGGCGACGGGGTTCAACTTGCCATCGGCGGGGATGATGATGGCCACACGCCCCTCGGCCTGCGCCATCAGGTCCAGATCTTGGGATTGGAAGCGGATCGGTACCAGACTGCTCATTTCTTGCTCCTGAAAGACTCTGCCCCCAGACCTAGCCCGCAGGCGCGGCATTGACCAGATAGCAGTTTTCCCCGCCAACCAATTGCATTAAGGTCGCCCGAAAATGAACGGCAGGTCCGGGGGGACAATTTGGCACCAAACGGCAGGCACAG